>CAZOUU010000168.1:0-4219 GCA_964583045.1 uncultured Lachnospiraceae bacterium
TCCTTCTTCCCTTATTTTTTACTAATCTTGCCAATAATAATTATACTCTAACTAATCAAAAAAATAGTGGTTAAACTATCAATGATACCAAATAAAAAGGAGTGTAATTAATATGAAGAAAATAAGAAAAACTTTAGTTCTTGCTACTGTTTTTGTGGTAGCCTGCTTGGTTTTTACAGGTTGCGGCAAAAACTCTAAAAATGACTCTGCGGATACTACCGGTGACGATAACATAATGGATGATGCTGCCGATGTAGTAGATGATGTAGGGGAAGGTATATGTGATGCCGCTGAGGGTGCTGGAGATGTTTTATCCGGAAACAGTTTTGATAACTATAATGATGCTCACGACTATTTTTTAGAGCAAATGGGTGGTTATAATCAAGATGCCAAATACGAGGTTCGTAATGAGTCTCAGGATTTAATGGAATACCAAGGTGGCAGCAAAGGTTATCGTTTCGAATTATATGACACCAGCAAAGATAAGAATGGTACTCATGTTGGAGAATATTACGTAGATTCCTCTACAGGACTTATATATTCTCGTGATGAAGAGAGTGGTAAAATAAGCCAATACGATGGTAACGGCAGTGATGCTGATAGCAAAGGCAATACCGATGCTAGCAGTACAGATGCTGGTGGTGCTGAAGGTGGTACTGGTGCCGACAGTACTGGTGCTGGCAACTAGCACATACTATATTCATGCCTTTCCTTTAATATAAGCTAGCCTATCTAAAAAGCCTTCCACTTAAAAGTGAAAGGCTTTTACATATTATCTATTTTCTTTTCTTGATAGCATATCATCATATTGTTCATACATCTTTTGAACTGTATTCTCTAACAGATAGTAATGCTTTATATAAGGAATCAGTAACGACAGCAATAATACATCCAGTAAAACAAGTGGTATGCTAAAAAACTGAAGTGTATACAAGATACATATAACTGCTATTATTGCAAATGTAACCATAACTATTAAATGTATCAATCTCTCATGCATAAAAAATTCTATCTGTGTTATATGTTTTTCTATCTCACAATCATAGTCTATAGCCTCCGGAGGATCATCCAGCAATTCCTCTATATCATTGTAATAATTCTTTATCCGGTCTGCCATACCTTGACCTCTTTCAGAAATGTCTTTACTCATACTATTCCTTCTTTCCCTATACCCAATTAAGCATCTGCAACGCCGTTAATACAATTATATCACAATGATTTATTTTAACAATCCTTAGGTCAACACTGTAAATATATCATATACATTTAATTTGCCAAATCCCCATAATCTATTAGGGTACTGTAGGTCCTCCATCCTTTCTGCACCTCTTATCATATATGCCGCCACCTGTTTTCCTGTTATAGCACCTGCTACATTTTTCCTTGCCCATTCTAATAACAGCGCTGCTACTCCTGCTCCATGGGCAGCTGCCACAGAGGTTCCTGTTCGTCTCACATAATTACCCCTAAGTCCTGGTCCATATATATTAACTGCCGGTGCTACTAAATCTGGCTTTATATTATCATCGCTGGTGTAGCCTCTGCTGGATTCTACATATAAGCTTCCGTTATAATGATTGTATCCTGCGAAGGTTATGGCATCTATGGAATTACCAGGCGATACTATAGTAGTATAGGGATTAGGTTGAAGAAAATATGTATCACTTCATTTCCCGATTGCTCCTCTATTAGCTTGTAATATACCTCTATCTTAGTTCCTTCAAGAAACAATTCAACTCTATCTATATTTTCAAATCGGGGTGGTATTCTATCTATCTTACCTCCTATATGTGATTCTATGCCTACCGCAAATACACTAGGGGCTTCTCCCCATACTTCTAGTACGAATCCGTTTTCTTCCTGAGCCACATTTATTTCCATTACATCTGTTCCATCTTCTATCGTTCCTTCATAATGATGTCTGGCATTTCCTTCATTTCCAGCAGCTACCGATATGCATCTTTCCTTTGCACTTCCTACTCTCTCCACAAATTTATCCAAAAACCCTAGTCCTGTATGTCCACCACTATTACTTCCCAACCCCACACACATGGATACTGGTTGTCTTGCACCAGTGGCATACATACTAGCATAATTTATGCCATTAATTATATCATTTTCCTGAAATGCTAATACCCCTTCTGGTATTTCGTAAAAATTTCTAAGTATAGTTTTTGCATTTTTTAATTTTATCACAAGTATATCTGCATTAGGTGCCACCCCATAGAAATCATTTTCCTCATCTATGCCCCCTGCTACTATTCCCGCCATAAATGTACCATGCCCCTCTTCATCTCTACTAGGAACTATGTCATAGGGATTTTCACTTCGTAATGCCTCATTTATTCTATCTCGATTGTACACAGTTCCATAATCTACGCCGTCACTAGCATTATTACTTTCTATGCTTTGATCCCATATAGCCACTATTCTGCTGCTACCATCTGCATTAAGGAACAAGGGGTTAGTATAATCTATGCCAGTATCTATAATAGCTGCTATTACTCCATTTCCATATAGTGATATGGCTGGTGTAGACCTTACTCTATTCACTTCTATTTCTTCCATATTAGAGCTATCCATAATTCCATACAGCCTAGGCAGTGTGGCTTAAGGAATATTCGTTACCACCGTCTCTCCCTCTACTCTCGGCACATAAACTATAGCTATTCTATTATCAACTATAGTTATACAATCCTCATCATAGAACTCTAATAATCTTTCTACATCACCGTTATATTCTATTATAAAATCATCATAATCTTCGCTTATTATCTTTTGGCTGCAAGTCATATTTTCATCCAACAAAAAACACCTCATATACTATTATTAGGTAATTTATATATTTCTTTAATGGTGACAATAATTATACATCTTCTCAATTACTTAATTATAGTATATGGGGTGTAATATGATTATGTAACTGTGTATTTTACTTACCGTATTTCTTCTTTAGGTCTTCTAATTCTTTATCTACATCGGTTGCAGTTGGAGCAGCTGGTGTAGAGTTTGCAGAGCTGTTATAGGATGTGTCTTTTCTTCTGCTTCTTCTAGCTGGCTTTTCATAACCTTCTTCGAATCTATCCGGGTCTGATAATAATACCTTAAGTACCAATGCTAATCCTCCAAACATACCTACTAGCATTAATAAATATGCATAGGATGGTATAGGATTAAAGTAGAAATGTGTACCCATAATAACAGATACTACTATAACAAGTAATCCTAATCCTGTAACTAACTTAGATACAAATTTGTGGGGCATAGCAAATAGCATCATAATACCTACTATAAAAGGTATAACTATTAATCCTGAGCCTGCATTAAAATTACCCCATCTTATACTCATAAGACCGCTGGTAACTGTTACATTTTGTAAAAATGCATAACCACCTGCTACTAACATAGCTATTCCAATTAAAAACATAACCAAATCATTATTTTTTCTTCCCATAATATCTCCTCGCCTATATATTATTTATTAACATCTACATTATAATATATTATAGCAGCTTTTAGTAGTCATAAAAAGCAATATTAACTTTTATTACGTTCAAGCCATAAATCGATATTGGGCCTTATATGCTAAGATATTTGATATTTTTAGTGTTATATACTATTTTTTACTCGCTTTCGCTGTATTTTCATCACCACTACCATCCCAATAGCGCCAAGCATCATAAGCAGGCACCAGAGTCCCATATGACTATCATCTCCTGTCTTAATAGACTTGTTCAATATATTACCAGTGTCAGTAGTAGTTGTTGTTTTAACATTTGCATTGTCCTTCTTGATCCAATGTGCGTAAACTGTTAGGTCAGTCGAAAACTCTGTTGAAATCGAAATCTTATCTCCATCCGTTTTACCCGTATACCATCCGGCAAACTCATAATTCTCCCTAGTAGCTGTTGGAAAAGTCGTTAACTTCCTGCTTGTTGTTATTGCCTTTTGTGTTGTTGTACTTCCACCATTGGCATCAAAGGTAATGGTGTATTCTTCTGCTGGTGACTTTTTATTCACTGTCGCCATGCTATAATCTCCACCGTTATAATCTGCTACCTTCACGATATAACTATCTGCCGAGAATGACCTATCGTCAAAAGTTAATTCATATTTACCGTTTGAAGCTCCAGCACTTTCCATAGCTAGTAATTGTGTATCCGAACTATCATAGACCTGAATTATAACCGCTGCAACAGACGTCGTTGTTGTACCCGAT
>CAZOUU010000169.1:0-4130 GCA_964583045.1 uncultured Lachnospiraceae bacterium
TTTCTTACTCTCCTTATAATTTATATTATTTTTTACAAATCTTCCTCTGAAAAACATGTATCTATAGCTGCACCTGCTGCTACCATAGGCCATACCTTATCATCTTCATCTATCTGACAATCTATAACTACTGGCTTACCTGCCTTTAGTGCCTTCTTCATAGCATCCTCAAACTCTGATATAGTAGTTGCTCTATAAGCATCTGCTCCCATAGCCTCAGATAATTTAACAAAATCTACTGCATCATTAAGTACAGTGTTGGAATATCTCTTATCATAGAATAAGGTCTGCCACTGTCTAACCATACCTAATACATGGTTATTAATAACCACCTGTATAATAGGAATATTATATCTAGTAGCTGTAGCAATCTCATTCATATTCATTCGGAAGCATCCATCACCAGCTATATTTATAACTGTCTTACCAGGTTTACCAACCTTAGCACCTATACATGCACCAAGACCATATCCCATAGTACCAAGGCCACCTGAGGTAAGTAGCTTTCTAGGTTTATCATACTTATACTCTTGTGCTGCCCACATCTGATGCTGGCCCACATCTGTGGTTATAATAGCCTTTCCTTCAGTTAACTCATATATCTTTCTAATAGCAACTGGTCCTGTTAATTTATCATTGGTATAAGAATCTGGATAAGTTACTTTTAATTTATCTATTTCAGCATTCCACTCTGGTTTTGCCTTAGCAGATACTTCTTTGTTAAGTCTATCTAATATCTTCTTTGCATCTCCTATAATACTTGCATCAACCTCTATGTTCTTATTAATCTCAGCAGCATCTATATCTATATGTATTATTTTTGCATTCTTAGCAAATTTGGAAGCGTTACCTATAACTCTGTCTGAAAATCTAGCACCCACTACCACAAGTAAATCTGCTGCTGTAACTCCAAAGTTAGAAGCCTTTGTTCCATGCATACCTATCATTCCTGTATATCTAGGACTATTACCATCCATAGCACCTTTACCCATAAGAGTATCACATACTGGAGCATCGATTATATCAGCAAATTCTCTTAATTCTTTGTGAGCCTCTGATATAGTAACACCACCACCTGCTATAATAAATGGTTTGCTGGCTTTGTTAATAAGCTTAACTGCTGCCTTTATATCTTCATCATTAATGGTATCTGTAACTCTCTTAATTGGCTCTGGCTTCTTGCTCTCATAATCTGCTAGGTTAGCAGTTACATCCTTTGTTATATCTACTAAAACAGGTCCTGGTCTTCCCGATTTAGCTATAGTAAATGCTCTTCTTATTGTATCTGCCAATTCATGAACATTTTTAACTATAAAGCTATGTTTTGTAATAGGCATAACAACACCTGCTATATCTATCTCCTGGAAGCTATCTTTTCCCAATAAGGTAACTCCTACATTGGCTGTTATAGCTACTAGAGGAATAGAATCCATATATGCTGTAGCAATACCAGTAACTAAATTAGTTGCTCCTGGACCACTAGTAGCCATACATACTCCTACCTTGCCTGTAGCTCTGGCGTATCCATCAGCTGCATGTGCCGCACCCTGCTCATGAGAGGTAAGTATATGAGTAATCTCATCACTATGCTTATATAATGCATCATATACATTAAGTATAGTTCCTCCTGGATAACCAAATACAGTGTCCACGCCTTGTTCTTTCAAACATTCAATAACTATTTCTGAACCCGTCAACTGTTTCATATTTTTCTCCTAACTAAATCCCGTTTTCTTGAAACTTGATAAAACTAAAATAATTTTTTCGTAATAATTTACTTAATCCAAGGAAGAATATAGCATTCTCCCTTGGAATTAATTAAAATGTAATATAAATATAAGTTTTTCTTGTTTATCTAAATAAGAATACACATTTTGACTAAATTAGTCAACAATTATATATGATATAGCTTCATATTTTTATTATTTTTGTATCTCTAGTATAGCTCCCCTGTTACCAGATGTAACCATAGATGCATATCTTGCTAAATAACCTGTAGTTACTTTTGGCTCTCTAGGTGTCCAATTAGCTTTTCTCTTAGCCATCTCTTCATCAGAAACATCTAATTTCATAGAAAGACCATTGATATCTATCTCGATCATATCGCCTTCTTCTACTAATGCAATTGGACCACCAACTGCTGCTTCTGGAGATACATGTCCGATAGATGCTCCACGACTAGCTCCCGAGAAACGACCATCAGTAATTAACGCTACCGAAGAACCTAGACCCATACCCGCTATTGCAGATGTTGGATTAAGCATTTCTCTCATACCAGGACCGCCCTTAGGTCCTTCATATCTGATAACTACTACATCACCAGCAACTATCTTACCATCCTTAATTGCAGCTATAGCATCCTCTTCACAATCAAATACTCTAGCTGGTCCTGTATGCTTCATCATCTCTGGAACTACTGCTGAACGTTTAACAACCGATCCGTCTGGTGCTAGATTTCCCTTAAGAACTGCTAAGCCACCAGTTACACTATATGGATTATCAAGAGTTCTTATAACCTCTGGATTCTTGTTAGCTACACCGGCTACATTTTCCCCTACAGTCTTACCTGTTACAGTCATACAAGCTGTGTTAAGTAAACCAGCCTCTGCTAACTCATTCATAACTGCATATACACCACCAGCTTCATTTAAGTCTTCCATATAAGTAGGACCTGCAGGTGCAAGATGACAAAGGTTTGGAGTCTTTGCACTGATTTCATTTGCAAATGCAATATCAAAATCAAAACCTATTTCATGAGCGATAGCTGGTAAATGTAACATAGAGTTAGTAGAACAACCAAGTGCCATATCTACTGTCAATGCATTAAGTATAGCATCCTTTGTCATAATATCTCTAGGTCTTATATTCTTATTATACATATCCATTACAGCCATACCTGCATGTTTTGCAAGCTTAATTCTCTCTGAATATACTGCTGGAATTGTTCCGTTTCCTTGAAGTCCCATACCAAGAGCCTCAGTTAAACAGTTCATAGAATTTGCTGTATACATACCTGAGCAAGAACCACAAGTAGGACATGCGTTACATTCAAAGTTCTTTACTTCTTCCTCATCCATCTTACCTGCCGCATAAGAACCAACTGCCTCAAACATACTAGATAATGAGGTCTTGTGTCCGTTTACATGACCTGCAAGCATTGGGCCTCCTGAAACAAATACAGTTGGTACATTTACTCTAGCCGCCGCCATAAGTAGACCAGGAACATTTTTATCACAGTTAGGAATCATAACAAGTGCATCAAACTGATGTGCAAGTGCCATACACTCTGTAGAGTCTGCTATTAAATCTCTAGTTACTAGAGAATACTTCATACCTACGTGTCCCATTGCAATTCCATCACATACAGCAATTGCTGGGAACATAACCGGAGTACCACCTGCCATAGCTACACCTAGCTTAACAGCTTGTGCTATCTTATCTAGGTTCATATGACCTGGTACAATCTCATTATATGAGCATACAATACCAACTAAGGGTTTTGCTAGTTCTTCTTCTGTCATACCAAGTGCGTTAAATAAACTTCTGTGTGGTGCTTGCTGCATACCAACTTTTACATTATCACTCTTCATAATTATATCTCCTTGTATAATATCTTTTAGATACAAAGATTTATACTTTCCTTTCCTTAAAATATCTATAGTTACATATTTAAATTTATCCTTAATGACGTGCCTTATGTATATAGGGTTCTATATTCTATCTATAATCAAGTCGCCCATCTGAGATGTCGAAACAAGTTCAGTTCCTTCAGATACTATGTCACAGGTACGATAGTTATCCTGCAATACCTTTTTAACTGCTGCCTCTATATCATCCGCTTCTTTATCCATATCAAATGAAAATCTAAGCATCATAGCTGCTGATAATATAGTAGCTATAGGATTGGCTTTATTTTGTCCTGCTATATCTGGTGCTGATCCACCACTTGGCTCATACATACCGAATTTAGTCTCGTTAAGCGAAGCTGAGGCAAGCATTCCGATTGAGCCTGTAACCATAGAGGCTTCATCTGATAAAATATCACCAAACATATTCTCAGTAAGAATTACATCAAATTGAGCTGGGTCCTTTACTAACTGCATAGCTGCATTATCAACTAGCATATGCTC
>CAZOUU010000170.1:0-4100 GCA_964583045.1 uncultured Lachnospiraceae bacterium
TTAGAAAAAATAAAAAGTAGGGTTGATATGAATTTCTTATTAAATAGACAAAAAACTAGTATGGAATATAGTATTCCACACAAACATAAAATTTCATACAAAAAGATGAAGAAATTCCTTATTACATATGTTGTGGCATTTTTTATTATGTTTATAGGTGCTGAGGTTATGGCTACAGCAGCTACTACAACAGAGATGCCAAATGGAGATGAATCAGCATATTCATTGGGAATTCAAGTTGATACTAATAATGATGAAGGTACTATGTCAGGTACTATCCAGATGTTATTAGTTATTACAGTTATATCGTTAGCTCCATCAATTATTGTTATGATGACTTCGTTTACCAGAATTATAGTTGTTTTACATTTTCTAAGAACGGCTCTTGGTACACAAACGGCACCACCTAATAATGTGTTGATAGGGCTCTCGTTGTTTTTAACTTTATTTATTATGTCTCCTACCTTCAGTAGAGTTAACGAGGAAGGCTTAAAACCATTAGCAGCCGGAGAGATAACTCAAGAGGAAGCACTTGATGCATGTATGAATCCTATGAGGGATTTTATGCTAGATCAGGTTAAAGAAGATGATTTAAAACTATTTATGGATATAGCTCATGTAGAGGCTGTAGAAAGTGTTGATGATATACCGACAAATATCGTTATACCCGCTTTTATAATCAGTGAGCTAAGAGCAGCGTTCATAATAGGATTTTTAATATATATACCGTTTATTATTATAGATATGGTAGTAGCTTCAACCCTTATGGCTATGGGTATGATGATGCTACCGCCAACCACCATATCTATGCCTTTTAAAATACTATTATTTATATTAGCAGATGGTTGGAATTTAGTAATTGGACAAGTAGTTAAATCTTTTATTACATAGATATATAGAAAGGTAGTGTAGTTTATGGATTCGTCAATAATTATGGACATATCTAGAGAAGCCCTTTGGATTACAATTAAATGTGCGGCACCACTACTTATTGTTTCGCTTGTAGTAGGTTTAGTAATTAGTATTTTTCAGACTATTACTTCTATTCAAGAGCAGACTTTAACTTTTGTACCTAAAATTATAGCAGTATTCATAACGCTTATGATTTGTGGAGGCTGGATAATGGATAATTTAGTGAAATTCATGGAGGAGCTATTTAATAATTTTGGTTCCTATGTTAATTGGTGAGGTATAGAGTATGATTAGTACCTCATTTTCCATATATCATCTAGAATATTTTATGGCTATAGTAATAAGGGTGTTAGGAACTATGGTTACAGCCCCTTTATTTGGACATAGAGCAGTTCCGTCAAGAGTAAAACTATTTCTATCCATAGGTATCTCTTTGGCAGTTATATCAGTTAGACCTTATACTCCTTTAGATTATACAACTACTATAGGATTTACATTAATACTATTGAAGGAATTAGCAGTAGGACTTACTATAGGTTTTCTCTCTAATATAACTATGGGTATACTATCCTTGGCAGGTCAATTCATAGATAGAGAGATGGGCTTTACTATGGTATCCAATTTTGATCCATCTACTAATACCAGTGTAACTATTACAGCTGAGTTATATAATTACTTAGTTATGTTACTTATGTTATGCTCCAATCTCCATTTTTTCTTTATATCGGCGGTTACAGATTCCTTCGATGTAATACCTATTGGAGGAGCGGTTTTTAATATGGATTCGTTATATGCTACTGTGCTTGAATTTATTGGCCAGTATTTTATTATAGCTTTAAGAATAAGTATGCCAGTATTTATATCTATTATGTTACTTAACGTTATATTAGGTATATTGGCAAAAGCAGCACCGCAGATGAATATGTTTGTTATAGGTATGCAATTAAAAGTAATTACAGGATTATTTGTTATATTCATAACTATAGGTTTCTTGCCGAATATTACAGATTTTTTATTTACTGAGGTAAAAACTGTAGTTTATGATGCAATACGAGGGATGTATTGATGGATAATAATAAGAAGTTATTAATGACATACAATCTGCAATTTTTTGCTAAAGAAGGTGCTGGAGGAGAACGTACAGAAGATCCTACAGCAAAGAAATTAGAAGATTCTCGAAAAGAAGGACAAGTTGCTAAGAGTAAAGAAATATCTATGGCTCTTATGGTTTTAGCATTATTTGTAGCTATGAGATTTTGTATTGGATTTGTTGGAGAGAGATTTTTACAGCAATTTAACTATTTCTATGGACAGATAAGTAAATATGTTCAGGATGGCATTGATATAAGAAATGGAAGCAAGCTAATAAATGATTGTATTGTAAATATGGGTATTATAGCAGCACCATTTTTAGGGGTGGGATTTGTAGTAGCATTTTTAGGTGAGAAATTACAGATAAAATGGAAGGTTACTACGAAACCTATGCAACCTAAGCTTAGCAAGATTAATCCACTTAGTGGGTTCAAAAGAATGTTTTCAGCGACTACATTAGTAGAGCTAGTTAAAGCCTTGCTGAAGATTGCTGCCATAAGTTATGTAGTATATACTACTATATCAGCACAAAAGGACACGTTGTTTATGTTATATGACTTATCTGTAGGTGAGTGTCTGGGGCTTTTATATGATCTGGTTATATCTATGGGTATGAAGATAAGTATTGTTCTATTAGTTATAGGCTTTGCTGATTACTTATATCAGAGATGGAAATATAAAAATGATAATAAGATGAGTAAGCAAGAAGTAAAGGATGAGTATAAGAACCAAGAAGGAGATCCTAAGGTAAAAGGACAACAAAAGCAGAGGATGATGCAAGCTTCTCAAAGACGTATGATGAATAGTATCCCTCAGGCAGATGTAGTTATTACTAATCCTACTCATTTTGCAGTTGCTCTTCAATATGAACAGGGTAAAGGTACAGCTCCAGTTGTGGTAGCTAAGGGTGCAGATTTTTTAGCATCTAAGATTAAAGATATTGCCAGAGAGCATGATATAGTAATTATGGAAGATAAGAAATTAGCCAGAATGTTATATTATAATGTGAATATAGGTAGTGAAATACCTGCAGAGCTGTATAAAGCGGTGGCAGAAATTATAGCACATGTATATGCTATTAAGAATAAAGTAGTTTAATTAAGAGGATGGAGGATAGATAGATGAAGCGTAATGACTTATATATTGGAATTTATATAATGGCTGCTATTATATTCTTCATTATTCCTATACCGGCTATTTTGTTAGACTTTTTAATAGCTTTTAATATTATGATTGCGTTGGTTATATTATTTAACTGTTTATATGCTAGGGAAGCTTTAGATATGGCAGGGTTTCCCACACTTTTACTATTTACCACCTTATTTAGAATATCCCTTAATGTATCTTCTACTAGATTGATATTACAAACTGGTAATCCGGGAGTAGTAGTAGAGACCTTTGGTAATTTCGTAGGTGGCGGTAATTTAGTTATAGGTTTTATAGTATTTATAGTATTAGTTATAGTACAAATGGTAGTCATAAATAAGGGTTCAGAAAGAGTATCAGAGGTAACAGCTAGATTTACTCTTGATGCTATGCCAGGTAAGCAAATGGCTATAGACGCAGACCTTAATACAGGAGCAATAGATGATCAAGAAGCAAAGCGACGTAGAGAAAAAATACAACAAGAATCTGCATTTTTTGGTTCTATGGATGGTGCTACTAAGTATGTAAAGGGAGATGCTACTGCTGGTTTGATTATTACAGGCATTAACCTGGTGGGTGGTATTATTATTGGTGCGGCTATGAATGGTCTTAGTATAGCTGATGCTATGAGCAGATATACATTACTTACTATAGGTGATGGACTAGTATCACAGATACCATCTATGCTTATATCCTTAGCAACGGGTATATTGGTAACCAAGGCATCTAAGGAAGCAGATATAGGTGATGTAGTAATAGGAGAATTATTTCAGCTACCAAAGGTGCTATATATGGTTGGTGCCGCCTTGAGCTTTTTAGGTATTTTTACCCCACTAAGAGAAAGATGGTTTATATTTCTTGGACTAGGTCTAGGTATGGTAGTTATAGGAAGAATTATCAGTACTAAGGCTGAAGAGGAGTCTATAGTTGAAGAGGTTGCTGAAGAAGAG
>CAZOUU010000171.1:0-4073 GCA_964583045.1 uncultured Lachnospiraceae bacterium
GTTTAAATATAATTATAGATATTTCTATGTTCTTTTAGATAATACTGACATTATAGGTTTTGCAGGAATAAGTGTTGTAATGGAGGAAGGGGATATAGAAGATATAGCTATACTGCCAGAATATCAGGGTCAACATTTATCCAGCCTGCTTATGAAAGCTATATTGAAGAAGGCAAGCGACTTAGATGTATATAAATTAACACTAGAAGTTAGAGCTTCTAATGAAAAGGCTATATCCTTGTATACTAAATATGGATTTAAACAGATCGATGTAAGAAAGGGATACTATAAGAATCCAGGAGAAGATGCTATTATTATGCAGAATAATGAATTATTTACCACTATAAAATTACATTTAGGCGATATATAATAGGTTTATGATATGACCTATAGGAGGCTTAGATATGGAAGACAAAATATGTAATATGTGTGGCAGGGTGCTGGAAAAAACAGATTGTGTAATAAAAGAGGATTATCTAGAGTCTAACAAGGAATGGGGATATTTTTCAAAAAAAGATGGAAAAAGATATAGCTGGTGTCTATGTGAAGAATGTAGTGATAAGTTAATGTATAGCTTTAAGATACCACCTAAAGTAAATGATATAGAGGAATTTTTGTAGCCGGCATAAAATGCCGGCTTTTTCTTTTACTTATATTTGAAATGTGTTAAAATGCATATAGTTAACGAAAAAGAGGTGTATATATGTTAGATGTATGTTTGCTAGGAACTGGTGGTATGATGCCCCTTCCAAGAAGAGCTTTAACGGCATTGATGCTTAGATATAATGGAAGTAGTATATTGGTGGATTGCGGCGAGGGAACTCAGGTTGCTATTAAAGAGCAGGGCTGGAGCTTTAAATCTATAGATTTGATTTGTATAACCCATTTTCACGCTGATCATGTAAGTGGATTACCAGGCTTGTTATTAACTATTGGTAATGCGGATAGAAGAGAGCCTCTAGTCATTATGGGACCTAAAAGAGTAGAGACTATAGTAAATTCACTTAGGATAGTTGCACCGGAATTACCATTTCCTATAGAGTTTGTAGAAATCCAAGGGGATGAAGATAGCTACAAGCTAGGAGATGTCAATATATGTGCATACAAGGTTAATCATAATATGTTATGCTACGGATATACATTTTCTATAGATAGAGTAGGTAGATTTGATCCCCGAAAGGCTGAGGATAATAATGTACCTATGAAGGTTTGGTCTAGACTTCAACATGGAGAGGTGGTAGAGTTAGAGGGTACTGTCTATACATCAGATATGATATTAGGAAGTCCTAGGAAAGGAATTAAACTATCATATTGCACCGATACCAGACCAACTCATTCTATAATTCAACATGTAGATAAATCTGATTTGCTTATATGCGAAGGTATGTATGGAGAGGATGGGAAGGAAGCAAAGGCGAGAGAGTATAAGCATATGACTATGTATGAAGCGGCACAAATAGCAGTTGACGCTGATGTGAAGGAGCTATGGCTTACACATTATAGCCCGTCTCTTGTTAATCCGGAACAATATGCAGCTAAGGTAAAGGATATATTTCCTAATGCAAAGGTACCTAAGGCTAGAATAGATACAGTGTTACAATTTGAGGATTAAAACCAGAATGGAGGTTTATATGAAACAAGGGCTGAAAAACATACGTGTTGCTACAGTAGTTATCTGCCTTATAGGCTTAGCATTAATATACTATAATTATTTAAATAATAAGGCCGGAAATAAAGATACAGAAAACACTGATAAAACTAAAACAGAGATAGAAACACTTTGTTCATACGACTTTGAAGAGGGTTATCCAAAGACAGTTCGTGAGGTTGTAAAATTGCACTGCAGATATCAAAAATGTATATACAATGAAGTTATGTCAGATAACACTATACAGATATTGAATTGTCAAATGCGAGAATTGTACTGCGATGATTTGCTAGCTAATAATAGTGAGAGTACGCAATTAGAAGCATTAAAAACTGACAAAAAGAAATATGAAGATGAAAGCAGAAGATTGGTTAGTTATGTACCAGATGAATCTAGTCAGGTAAAGTATGCTACTGTAGACGGAGTGGATTATGCAGAAATAGATTTAGCTTATAACATAAAAATACAAACTACGGGAACAACTATGAGTCAGAGATATATGCTGATGAAAGATGAAGATGAAAAGTGGAAGATAGTAGGATGGGCGGATATAGCTAGCCAAGGCACTACAGAGGCGACCACTGAAGCGGCAAAGTAAGCATAGGAGTTACATTATATAGAATAGAGGCACTATAATGAAGGATATTAAAATATTAGGATTAGAATCATCTTGTGATGAGACTGCAGCAGCAGTAATAGTAAATGGAATAGAAGTTAAATCCAATATAATTGCATCTCAGATAGAATTACACAAACTATATGGTGGTGTAGTACCAGAGATAGCATCTCGAAAACATGTGGAGAAGGTAAATCAAGTAATAGAAGAGGCGCTTAAAGAAGCAGATACTACACTTGACGAATTAGATGCTATAGCAGTTACTTATGGACCAGGATTAGTAGGGGCATTACTAGTGGGAGTAGCTACGGCTAAAGCCGTTTGTTATGCTAAGGATATTCCTCTTGTAGGGGTAAATCATATAGAAGGTCACATAGCAGCTAACTATATAGAACATCCAGATTTGAAACCTCCTTTTATGTGCTTGGTAGCATCTGGTGGACATTCACATTTAGTCAAAGTATTGGATTATGATAAATTTGAAGTGGTGGGTAGAACTAGAGATGATGCAGCAGGAGAAGCCTTTGACAAGGTAGCACGTGCGATAGGCCTTGGATACCCGGGAGGACCAAAGATTGATGCTTTAGCAAAGACAGGGGATCCATATGCTATTAAATTTCCTAGAGCACATATGGCAGACGGAGAATTTGACTTTAGCTTCAGCGGAATAAAATCGGCAGTGCTTAATTACATAAATCAATGTGAGATGAAGAAGGAGGAGGTAAATAGAGCCAATATAGCCGCTTCTTTCCAGCAGGCAGTTATAGATGTATTATCAGATAATGCCATAGCTGCAGCGAAGAAATATAAAATGGAAGATATAGCTATAGCAGGTGGAGTTGCATCTAATTCCTCCCTTAGAAAAGCTATAGAAGAAAAAGCCAAAGCAGAAGGTATTAATTTTAGTTATCCTTCACCTATATTCTGTACGGATAATGGAGCTATGATTGGAGTAGCAGGTTATCATGAGTTTTTAAAAGGAACAAGACATGGATTAGATTTAAATGCGGTACCTAATTTAAAGCTTGGAGAACGTTAATATGAAAAAGAAAATTACAGCTATTATATTGGCTGCGGGTAAAGGCAGTCGTATGAATAGTGATATAGAAAAACAATTTATGTTATTAGAGGATAAGCCTTTACTATACTATTCTTTGAACACATTTCAAAATAGCCTAGTAGATAGTATCATTCTGGTAGTATCTGAAAATCATATATCTTATTGCCAAGAACAAATAGTAGATAAATATAGTTTTACAAAGGTGGATAGAATAGTAGCAGGTGGAAAAGAAAGATACAATTCTGTCCATAAGGGACTTATCGCTTCAGAGGATGCAGATTATGTAGTGATTCATGATGGAGCAAGACCCTTTGTCACTAAGGATATGATTGCAAAATCTGTTGCGGTATTAGAAAGCTACGATGGATGTACTGTTGGTATGCCAGTTAAAGACACTATAAAAGTAGTCAATGAACATACTGAGGGAATAGACACACCTAACAGAGAAAGCTTGTGGCAGATTCAAACCCCCCAGACTTTTAAAAGAGATAAATTGTTAGAAGCATATGATAAGATGTTTACTGATAATCATGGAAATATAACAGATGATACTATGATCATAGAACGATATAATGCTAGTAAAATCAAGGTGTTAAAGGGTGATTATACTAATATTAAAATAACCACTCCAGAGGATTTAAAAATTGCTGAAATTTTTTTAAAAAAGTTATTGACACTAGAAGACTAAAATGGTATCATAATCAATGTCGCTGGTGAGAAAAGCGATTTAAGTTAATACGGAGAGGTAT
>CAZOUU010000172.1:0-4058 GCA_964583045.1 uncultured Lachnospiraceae bacterium
GTAGAGGAGGGACACGTAGAGAATGCTCTTAAAGGGGGATATAGTTTAAATGTACTGGGTATGAATGTAACAGTACCATATAAGCAAGCGGTTATTCCTTATTTGACAGAGATAGATGAGGCAGCCAAAGCCATAGGTGCAGTCAACACCTTAGTTAGAGTAGAGAGTGGTTATAGAGGCTATAATACGGATATGCTAGGCTTGCTTAGAGAAGTAAAGAGCGAGGGTATATGTATTAAAGGGAGCTCAGTTATCATACTAGGTGCAGGTGGTGCTGCTAGAGCAGCTGCCTATATGTGTATGAGTGAAGGGGCAAGCCATATAATTATAATTAATAGAACTCTTGAGAAGGCTATAGCTATACGAGATGATCTGAACAAAGAATTTGACAAGGATATAATAGAAGCTATGGCTTTATCAGATTATAGATTAGAGGATATAGACGATTATATAGCTTTTCAGACGACCTCTATAGGTCTATCCCCTCATAATGAAGAAGTTATTATAGCAGATAAAGATTTCTATAAGCATATAGCTATAGGAGTGGATATTATATATAATCCAGCTAGAACTAAGTTTATGACTATGGTAGAAGAGGCTAAGGGCAAGGCATATAATGGACTTAAGATGCTATTATATCAAGGTGTTATAGCCTATGAATTATGGAATAATATATCTATACCAGAGACTAGGGTGGATAAGGTATATCAGCTGCTTAAGAGTACTATATATGGTAACACAGATAATAGTATAGTATCTGTAAAGGCTGATAATATAGTACTTATAGGTTATATGGGTGCAGGAAAGACTACTATAGGAACCACATATGCTAAGGAGCAGCATATGAATTTTATAGATACGGATGCATATATAGAGGCTAAAGAGGGTATGAGTATATCAGATATATTTGCAGCTAAGGGAGAGGATTATTTTAGAAATCTAGAGGGTAAGGTAGTAGAAGAAATGATATTGACAACTACTAATACAGTTATCTCTACAGGCGGAGGCTTGCCCCTTAATAAGAAGGTAAAACCTATATTAAATAGACTAGGCAAGGTTATATATTTACAGGCAAGTACAGCTACTATATGGGAGAGGGTAAAGGCTTTCGATAATAGACCACTTCTAAAATGTGATAATCCATATGAGAGGATTTGTACTATGCTGGCTGAGAGAAGTCCTATATATGAGCTTGTGTCAGATGTGGTTCTAGATGTAGATTCTAAAACTATAGAGGAGATAATTTTAGAAATAAGTGAATTAGGCTGTTAAATAAGAAGTAGTTATGTAGAATTATATATATAAATAAGGAGGATTTAGATGAAATTATTAGTTGTAAATGGTCCTAATATAAATTTTTTAGGTATAAGAGAAAAAGGTATATATGGTGAAGCGAATTATGAGTACTTGTGTAATCTTATATACGATAAGGCGGCTGAATTAAATGTAGATATAGAGGTGTTTCAATCAAACTCAGAGGGTGGAATTATAGATAAATTACAGGAGGCTTATCATGAAAGCGTAGATGGTATTATTATTAATCCAGGTGCGTATACTCATTATAGCTATGCTCTAAGAGATGCCTTAGCTTCTTTGGATAACATACCTAAGATAGAAGTACATATATCAAATATCCATAAGAGAGAAGAGTTTAGACATATATCGGTTACAGCTCCTAATTGTGAAGCTCAGATAACGGGTCTAGGTCTTGATGGATATTTATATGCAATTGAGGCAATGATTAAAATAGCCAAGAAAGAAGATTAATTATATGAGAATTTCCAAATTACAGGGATTACTATCAGATAAAGGTATAGATGGAGTTATAATAAATGATGAGTATAATATGAGATATTATACCTCCTATACAGGTGGTACTGGTTATTTAGTAATCAGTAGCAATAACATATATATAGTTACTGATTCTAGATATGTAGAGCAGGCGGAGATAGAGTGTCCTAGAGCTATATGCATAGATGTGGCTAATAAAGGTTATCCAAGGTTTATTGCAGATATATGTGGGGATGAACATATAAAGACGTTAGGTTTTGAAGATGACTCCATGGGCTATAGTCAATTTGTTAAGTTGGAAAAGACACTAGAGGGTATAGAATTATCTCCTGCGGGAGAATTAATTAAAAGTGTCAGGCGGATAAAGGATAGTACTGAATTGGAATGTATAAGAACAGCAGAGGCTATAGGGGATGCAGCATTTTCACATATTATAGGATATATTAAGCAAGGGGTGACAGAGCAGGATATAGCTATAGAATTGGAATACTATATGAAAAGGCATGAGGCTGAAGCATTAAGCTTTGATACTATAGTGGCATCAGGTACGCATTCTTCATTACCACATGCTAATGTAACTAGTAAAGCTATAGAAAATGGCGATTTTATAACTATGGATTTTGGATGTGTGTATAAGGGTTATTGTTCAGATATGACTAGAACCGTGGCCGTAGGTGGTATATCTAAGGAGCAGGAGAATATATACGATATAGTGTTAGAGGCACAAGAGGCAGCATTAGCGGCTGTAGGACCTGGTAAGAATTGCAAGGTTATAGATGCTATAGCAAGAGATATTATAAGGGATGCAGGCTATGGAGAATATTTTGGACATGGATTAGGTGATAGTGTGGGGTTATATATACATGAAGAGCCTAGATTATCACCAGGTTGTAGTGAACTGCTAGTGCCAGGTATGACTATGACAGTGGAGCCCGGTATATATTTACCAGGAAAATTTGGTGTTAGAATAGAGGATTTAGTGGCTATAACCAATAGTGGTTATGACAATTTCACGGCTTCTGATAAGACATTAACTATATTATAAGCATATAAGAATGCTTTAGTATATAAAAAAGAGTTGAAATATGTGGCTTTTTATTATAAAATGGAGTCTATGAGATTGATTTTTTAAGGAGGATATATTAGATGATAGCAGCAGGCGATTTTAGAAATGGTGTTACAATCGAGTTAGAAGGCAATATTTATCAGATTATTGAGTTCCAACATGTTAAACCGGGTAAGGGTGCAGCATTCGTTAGAACAAAGCTTAAGAATATTAAGAATGGTGGAGTAGTTGAGAAGACTTTCCGTCCTAGTGAGAAATGCCCTAAGGCTCATATTGATAGAAAAGAAATGCAATATTTATACAAAGATGGTGACTTGTATAACTTTATGGATACAGAGACTTATGATCAGATAGCACTTAATGTAGATACTATAGGTGATGCACTTAAGTTTGTTAAAGAGAATGAGATGGTTAAGATTAATTCACATAATGGTGATGTATTTGCTGTAGAGCCTCCACTATTTGTTGAATTAGAGATTACAGAGTGTGAACCAGGTGTTAAGGGTGATACTGCTACAGGTGCTACTAAGCCATGTACAGTTGAGACTGGTGCTACTTTATATGTACCTCTATTTGTTAACCAAGGTGATGTAATTAAGATTGATACTCGTACTGGTGAGTATTTATCAAGATTATAATTTATAAAATATATAAAACGCAAGGTGTCTTTTTATTTGATACCTTGCGTTTTTTTTGTGTGCTAATATAGTATTTTAATCATATACATAATTTAAGGGTTAATTATAAATATTAGAAGGGAGCAGTGACGAGTTATTAGAGAGAATTCAGTTTTAAACATATTGTCTAAAAATTTAAAGAAACTGGTAGTATCAGCCATAAAGGATACCTTGGAATTTGTAAGCAATTATTCTCTATATGCGTATGAGGATGAGATAAAGCAAGGATATATAACAGTTAAGGGGGGACATAGAGTAGGTATGCCTATATTGTTTGCTATTATAGATACAATTAATTCTATGTGGGGGTAGCTATGTTTGGGGATATGTTAACGGATTATATGAACTTTGTAATGAGGTATATGTGAATAAAAAATTAATGATTTCTCTACTAGTGCTTGTAATAATTGGAGCTATACTAGGAAATATTCAGTCTGGAAGTACAATTAAGGATAGTAGCTTTTATGTAACCTATCTGGTACAGCTAGGAATTATGATAAGTTCCTACAAGGTATCATTAGATA
>CAZOUU010000173.1:0-4052 GCA_964583045.1 uncultured Lachnospiraceae bacterium
GCTTCGACCTTTGTCAACAAGTTTTTTATATATTTTTAAAACTTTTTTTGACTGATTATCACTACCTAAAGTCCAATCTCATCAATACTATATTGTCTTAAATTATATATGTCTTTTAACGACCAACGTATTGTATAATAACAAAACCCAAAGTCAATGTCAAGAGTTTTTTGCAGGATTTTGAAATAATTTATAATAGGTCAATTGCATCTCTTAGATTACTAACAGGTAATAGTTTAATGCCCTTTATATTTCCTATGTTATCCCAGTTAGATTTAGGCAGCATACAGGAAGTAAAACCCATCTTCATAGCTTCTCTTACTCTTTGTTCAGCCATACTTACGCCTCTAACCTCACCTGTTAAGCCTACTTCACCAAATATCATAATTTTTTCATCAATAGGTCTATTCTTATAACTAGATACTATAACCATAACTATACCTAAATCTATAGCAGGTTCATTTATTCTAATGCCGCCCGCTAGATTTACATAAGCATCACAATTACCTAGTTGAAGACCTGCCCTTTTTTCTAAAACTGCCATAAGCAGATTAAGTCTATTATAATCCATGCCAACTGCTGTTCTTCGAGGAAGGTTGAAATTAGTTTGAGATACTAAGGCCTGTATCTCTATAAGTAATGGTCTGCTTCCTTCCATAGAACATACCACAACGGAGCCAGATGCATTTACTGGTCTTCCTTCTAGCATAACCTTTGAGGGATTATCCACTTCTATTAGGCCATCCTTCTTCATCTCGAATACACCCATCTCATTAGTAGATCCAAATCTATTCTTTACCCCTCTTAACACTCTAAAAGCAGCACTCTTATCTCCTTCAAAATATAAAACCGTATCTACCATATGTTCTAGGGTTCTAGGTCCTGCAACAGTACCCTCTTTGGTTACATGCCCTACTATAAATATAGCTACTCCCTCTTGCTTTGCAATCCGCATCAATCTGCTAGTAACCTCTCTAACCTGAGACACGCTACCTGCTGCCGAATCTATATCCTCTGCAAACATAGTCTGAATAGAATCTATGACTACTACTTCTGGCTTAGTTGTCTCTATAGAACGTTCTATACTATCTAGTGAGGTCTCGCATAGTAACAGCATATCATGTACAAATTCTCCTATACGAAGAGCTCGCATCTTAATCTGCTGTAATGATTCTTCTCCTGACACATATAGTACCTTGTGCTCACCATTAGCAAGATTCTTACATACCTGTAGTAACAAAGTGGACTTTCCTATACCTGGGTCACCACCAACTAAAACTAAGGAGCCAACTACTATGCCTCCTCCTAATACTCTATCTAATTCTTTAATATCTGTACCAATTCGCGTATCGTCTGCTGTATCTACTTCAAAAATACTAGTAGGCGCCTGATACATACCTATAGCCTTCGTATGCTTCTTGGCGCCTACTACTACTTTATCTTCTACAAATGTATTCCATTCCTTACAGCCAGGACATTGTCCTAACCATTTGCTAGACTCATAACCACAACCTTGGCAAAAATATATCTGTTTTGCTTTTGCCATCCATATCTCCTAGTTTATAATTTATATATCTCTACTGCATAAGTCTCATTAGGATCTATCTCTATACTAAAATTAAGCTTACCACCTAAATTAGTCTTCATTGTTCCTGCTGAATCACCATTAATAACTATCTTATATTCTTTGTCTTCCTCTAACTCTAGAGTAATCTGTGCATCTGTATAAGATTCTACCTTAAATGTAATCTTTTTATCTGTTGCGCTATACTCATGAACAGCTGTACCTGGTACTGACTCATATACAAACATACCATTCTTCTCGAGCTTAGTAATCTCCTTAAAAGTCTTAATCTTATATATATCTCCATCATACTTAAAACCGTCTTGCTTAGTCTTAGCTGCCAACTCATAATTACCAAAACTCAATGTCTTGTCTGCTTCTGTACGAATCAACTCATTAATCACTGCCATGTATTCATCCTCCTAAAGTTTCTATATGTTATAGTATAACCTATAATTCTATTTTTTTCTAGTGTATAATCGCGAATATCTAGTTAGATTTTGTAGAAATATTTTCATATTATCTATCTGCTTCTATAACTACTTCATCCTTCTTAATTCTAATTCTAGCTATATCACCCTTTTTAATCTTCCCGTCTAGTATATCCTCTGCTAATGTGTCTTCTATGTTAGTTTGTATAGCACGTCTTAATGGTCTTGCACCATATTTCTTATCATAGCCTTTAGTAAAAATGTATTTCTTAACAGCATCGCCATACTTAAGGGTAATATCCATCTGTTTTTTAACTCTCTCTGACAATTTCCTTAATAGCAGATTTGCAATAGATTTTACTTCTTCTTCTGTCAACATATGGAATACTATAATCTCATCTATACGATTAATAAACTCTGGTTTAAATAATCGTTTAACTTCTTCCATAACTCCCGCTTTCATATTCTTATGATCGGCATCAGTATCTTCTTTGCTAGCAAATCCAAGCTTTTTAGGTTCTATAATTCGCTGTGCACCTGCATTAGAAGTCATAATAATAATAGTATTCTTAAAATCTACATATCTTCCTTGAGAGTCTGTGATTCTACCATCATCTAGCACTTGTAATAGTATATTGAATACATCCTCGTGAGCTTTTTCTATCTCGTCGAATAATATTACTGAATAAGGGTTATTTCTAACCTTTTCGCTTAATTGTCCTCCTTCTTCAAAGCCTACATATCCTGGAGGTGATCCAATCATCTTAGAAACACTGTGTTTCTCCATATATTCACTCATATCTACTCTAATAATAGCATTTTCATCTCCAAATACTGCTTCAGATAATGCTTTAGATAATTCTGTCTTTCCAACACCGGTAGGTCCAAGGAATAAAAAGGAACCAATAGGTCTATTAGGATCTTTTAGTCCTACTCTTCCTCTCTTAATAGCCTTAGATACTGCTTCTACAGCTTCATTTTGCCCAATTACCCTCTTATGCAATGTATCAGCAAGCTTAGTTAAACGTCTGCTTTCCTTTTCCTCTATCTTATTAACTGGTATCTTAGTCCATTTAGATACTACATTTGCTACATCATTTTCGTCTACTATAAGGTGAGAATTATTGCGTTTTTTCTGTATCTTAACTCTAATCTTATCTATCTTATTTTTTTCAAGAGCTATGGCCTCCTTGGCTAAACTGGCTTCCTCCATATCGCCCCCTACTATAGCCGACTCTAGTTTGTCTTCTAATCCTTTTATAACCTCTTCCTCATTAAGTATATCCTCAGATACATTGTATACACTTAATCTCTTTTTCGCTGCCGCCTCATCTATTATATCTATGGCCTTATCTGGCAAATATCTATCATTGATATATCTAACTGATAGTTTAACTGCATTTTCTATAGCACCATCAGATATGGTTAGTTTGTGGTGGTTTTCGTAACAATGACGTAAGCCTTTAAGTATCTCTATAGTTTCATCTACACTTGGCTCTTCTACATTAACTGGCTGCAATCTTCTCTCTAAAGCAGCATCCTTCACGATATATTTACGATATTCAGTTCTTGTAGTTGCACCTATAACCTGCACCTCGCCTCGAGATAAGGCTGGTTTTAATATATTAGATGCATCTATAGCACCTTCTGCTCCGCCTGCACCCACTAATGTATGAATCTCATCTATAAAGAGTATTACATTTCCATCTGCTCTTACTTCTGCTAGTACCCTCTTGATTCTCTCCTCAAACTCACCACGATATTTTGAGCCAGCTACCATACCAGATAAATCAAGACTTAATAATCTCTTATCTGCTAATATCTCAGGTACCTCTCCCTTTGCTATAAGATTAGCCAGACCTTCTACTATAGCCGTCTTACCTACTCCTGCCTCACCTACAAGGCAAGGATTATTCTTCATTCTTCTGCTAAGTATCTGTATAACTCTCTCTATCTCTTCTTTTCTTCCTATAACTGGATCTAGCTCTAGACCTCTAGCCACTGCCGATAAATCTCTAGAAAATTGATCTAGTGTTGGAGTATTAGATTTGCTCTTA
>CAZOUU010000174.1:0-3983 GCA_964583045.1 uncultured Lachnospiraceae bacterium
TAAGACCATTTATTTTATCTATATCTGTAGATTTTGCAGTTAACATAATAACTGGAAATGTATAGGATTTACGAATCTCGCTACATATTTCAAAACCACTAATATCAGGCAGCATAACGTCTAATACTGCTAAATCTATCTGTTCATCTTTAAGAATTTGTAGTGCATCAGAGCCGTTGTATGCGGTAAATACAGTAAAACCTTCATTTGTTAAATACACTTCTATAAGGTTTGCTAAAGGTTCTTCGTCATCTACAACAAGAATATTTGTATTCATATATGTACCTCCTGTTATTTTTGAATATAGGTATTATGTAATTGTGAAAATATCTACATCTCTTTATACAATATATATTTATAAAGTATCATAATAAAAGTTTGCTCACAATAATATATAGGTTTTATAAGAAATTCTTAAGAAAGAATAGTAGCAGCAGGTGAGCTGGATAGTAGATGTAGAAAAAGTATTTCATCTTTGGTCCAAGCTTGCCATTATATAGAGCTATAGGTAAGAAGGCTATTATTCCAAAACATTCAATAAGGCCAAAGAATAGGTATAATTCTAAACTGGCTACAAGAAGCCTTAATAGCTTGTGTTCTCTAAATACATATAGAGTAAATATAAGGCATACTCCGCCTGCATCGTAATCTGTGTTTGCAAAATGAGCTAATACTATACAGCCTAGTATTCCTGCAAAGGCAGGTATATATAGATAAAATTTATCTATGGCGTGTTTTTTAAGGTTATCATATATGTATACCACCACTAGACCTAAAAACAAGGTAAAGAATACATTTTGGTTGTGAAATGGGTTTATACCTTCGTTGCCTATATTAAAGGCAAGGTCAAAGGGCACCTCGGATATTAGGGCAAATATAAGCAGTCTGAGTAGATATTTTCGTATATCCTTTGTGTGAAAATAACCTTCAATTATAAGAAAACAATATATAGGAAATGCTACCCTGCCAATGATTCGTAGTATTGGATATTGTGGCAATAGGACATACCCCACGTGGTCAATGGTCATAGATACAATAGCTATAGCCTTAAGCATAAATGTATCTATACCGAATACCTTTTTTTCTTCCATAAAACCTCCTGAATTTTTAATTTATACAATTATATAGTATTCTAAAAAATATTACAAACCGATATATGAATTGGATAGTAAGTAAAGAGTGCATTTTATATAATAATATGATATACTCAAATTAATTATGAAGATTGAAGAAAATGTAGTATATCTAAGGATAATTACGATGACAATGGAGGTATAATAATGGCAAGAGAAGAGATGTTTAAGACAGTTTCATTTGGTGGATATGATAGAAAAGCAGTGGAAGATTACATACAGGAATTAAAAAAAGAGCATCAGTCAGATATAGCTGAGCTTAAAAATACAATCACTAAATTAAGTGATACAGTGAAGAATCTACAGGCTATGAGAGAGAGTAACTCTAACGAAGCGAAACAGAGTGTAGAAAATCTTAAGAAATATAATGAATCCCTAGAGGCAGAGATAGAGAATCTTAGACAGGAAATACAGAACTACAAGAATACAGAGAAGGAATCTAGTAACAAATATGATTCTATATCTAGAGCACTTATAGAGGCTACAGAGCGTGCAGATACATTGGTTAGAGATGCTGAAGCTAAGAGTAAGGCTATGATGGAAGAGGCCGAGACTAAGAGCAAGCATATGATAGAGGATGCTGAAACACAGAGCACATCTATGTTAACTAAGGCAGAAGCAGAGCGAGAGAAATATAAGATTAAATCCGAAGAGGAATATAAATTAGCAGTTGCTAAGACAGAGCATGAGTGTGAGGTAATGAAGGCAAAGGCCGAAGAAGAGACAGAGCAGATGATACAAAAGGCTAGGGAGGATGCAGTAAATGTCAGAAGTGCTATGAAGCATGAATGTGAGAATGTATCTACCTATATGGGTAGTCTTATGCAGTCGGTTCAAGGTGTGTTAGATGCTTGTAATGAGACTAAGGTTATTACAGATAAAGCGTTTAAAGGAGTTGCTGATCTTCCGGGTTCAGATAGTAAAGACAATACAAATAATAAGTAATATAGCTTTGATTAATTATAGGGACGCTTTTATAGTGCCCCTATATTATAATCTGCTTTCTTAAGAGAAAGCTGGATTTGACGTGATCACACTTAAGGAGATGAATGTATTATGGAGTCAGATAGACTAGATAATTACAAGGAATTTGCAAAATATATGGAATATCCTATGGTGGTATTTTCTGCTACTACTGGTGAAGTGATAGAATGTAATTATGGGGCGCAGACCATATTAGGGCAGAATGTTCAGAAACTAATTATGATGCCTGACAAATTTATGGATAAAGAGGATTTCTGGGAACAGTTACATAGTAAGAAGTCTATTATATGGCACAGAATACTTTTAATAGCTGATAATAACAGACATGTAGTTAGCGGATTAATTAATGAATTTAGTATAGAGAATGACACTATATATGTAGTTATGTTTGAACTTAGAACAGATCTTAATATAGGTAGTGTTACTTTGGAGAGAATTATAAATAATGCTGGGCTGGTTGCTATATATATGTATAAGGCTGAGGAAGACTGGAAGATTAGATATATTTCCAAGAATATAAATCTCTATGGATATACCAGTGAGGAATTTTATCAAGGAAAGCTTGACCTTGGAGTGCTATTTACCAAGGAGGAGGGCGAGGCTGTTAACGAACTTATAATCAAGAAGCTAGAGAATAGAGAAAATGATTTTGTAGTAGGTTTTAATTTGGTTACAGAAGCGCTAGAGTTAGTTCCAGTAACTATATCTGTTCATGCTGTAAAGGATGATTATGGCAGAAGTGAGGGCTTGGAATTTGTTATACGTGATATGCGTGTCAGTAAGAATAGAGAAGCACAGAATATATATCTAGCTAGAGCTGTTGAGAAGATGAATATGGTAGTTATGGTGGAGACCTTTAAGGGTGATAAGAGAAAGCTGGATTATATATCTTCTAATGCTAAGAATATAGGGTTAAATGTAGAATTGCTTATGAAAGAATACAAGCTGACAGAGGACTATATTCATCCAGAGGATAGAGAAGATGTGATGGATAGGATATATAGTGCTATAGATAATAAGGTTACAGGATATACTCAGAAATATAGGCTAGTGGGAGATGATGGCAGATGCAGATATGTAAGCAATAAGATTACAGTAAGCAGCATATCTGATGAAGAGGCCAGGGTGGAATGTCTTATTACAGATATAACAGAGCATGTAAAGTCCAGAGAGAAATTGATTAACAAGCAAAAGACGCTAGAAAAGAAAATAGAAAATGTAATGAACTCAGATAATTCTATAGAGGGTCATGAGAAAGAATTATTGGATATAGTGGGAGAGAACAGGCTTGCTTCTATATTTGCAGCTATAGCAAAGGTTACAGGATTATATATGGCAGTTATAGACCTTAAGGGTAAGATATTAACTGCACCTACAGGGCCTATGGATAATATGGGAGATTTCTATGACTTGTTTGAGAAGCCAGAGCTTAAGAAAATCTATGGTGATTATTGTAAAGAGGAGCAGGTAGAAGGAATTGTAGTAGATATGGAGAGCCAAGGAATATTTCACAAGATTTCCTTTGCACCTATAATTATAGACAACAAACATATAGCTACTTGGCTTAATTGTGGATATACAGAGAAGGAATTTAAGAAGATAGAAGAGATATCTGTATCGCATGCACATATAGCACATATGATATCTGAATACATTTATCATGAGGTTATTGTTAATCAAGAGGTTAGAAAGGATAAGCTATATCATTTCAAATATGAGGAGCTGCTAGCCCAGGATGAGATAATTAGAGATATAACCTTGGCTGCTATAGAAAACGGTATGAAGTCTTTGGATTACATATATCAACAGGTAGGCGGTTATCTAAATATAGAGGCTATGGGTCTAGTTAAATACGACAAAGGTAAT
>CAZOUU010000175.1:0-3967 GCA_964583045.1 uncultured Lachnospiraceae bacterium
ATTCTTCAGCTATAATATAAGCTCCTGGATCTCTAGATTCCACTGTCTTATTAAGTTTCTTAAGTAAAGCTATAGCCTCTAGGTTCTCATTTCCACCATCTTTATTAGGAAGCCATGCTCCATCTTGCTTACCATAATCCAGGTATAACATAGATGCAACTGCATCAACTCTAAGTCCATCTATGTGGAACTTCTCTATCCAGAACAATGCATTTGCTACAAGGAAGTTAGATACTTCATTTCTACCAAAATCAAATATATAGGTACCCCAATCAGGATGCTCTCCTCTTCTAGGGTCTGCATGTTCATATAATGGCATACCATCAAATCTGCCTAGTCCATGTGCATCTTTAGGAAAATGTGCTGGTACCCAATCTAAGATAACATTGATACCTTTTTTATGCATATAGTCTACAAAATACATAAAATCTTCTGGCTTACCATAACGTCTAGTTGGTGCGTAATAATTAGTTACCTGATATCCCCAAGAACCATCAAAAGGATACTCCGCTATACCCATAAGTTCTATGTGAGTATAACCCATATCTTTTATATATTCAGCTACCATAGGTGCCAAGTCTCTATAGCTATAAAAACCATTATCTGAATCTTCGATAGCCTTCTTCCAAGAACCTAAATGCATCTCATATATAGACATAGGCTGTCTAAGTCTATCATTTCTCGAATAGGTCTGTCTATTCTCCATCCAAGCTGTATCTTTCCACTTGTATTTATTAAGATCTGCTACAACCGAACCATTATCTGGTCTATATTGTGCACAGTTGCCATATGGGTCACTCTTATATATAACATCCCCAAATCTAGTAAGAATCTGGAACTTATACACTGCATCTTCTCCTACGTCTGGAATGAATATCTCATGTATGCCCGAGGTTCCCTGCATAGTCATAGGATGTAATGCACCATCCCACATATTGAAATCTCCAACTACAGATACCCTTCTAGCATGAGGTGCCCATACAGCAAAATATGTACCGTTCACTCCATCTAGCCTCATAGGATGTGCACCTAATTTATCGTATATCTCATAGTTATTACCCTCTGCAAATAAGTATATATCAAGATCAGTTATCAATGTATCAAAGCTATATGGATCTGACGTTGTCACAGTAGTGCCATCCTCATACGTAGTAACTACTCGATATTTGTTATCCTTAAATAACTTCTTAGGAATATATACACCATACATACCCTCATCTTCTATAGGTTCTAAGTCCATCTCATTCTTACCTGTAGGGGATGTAATCTTAACGCTAACAGAATGTGGTTTATATACCGTTATAACCTGACCTTTTCCAAAATCATGATTACCCAACAGCTGCTTAGGGGCATTTATCTCGCCCTTCATTAATTCATCATATAGTATCCAATTCATCCAATTTTCTAATCTATTATCCATTCCAGTAGCTCCCTTCCTCCAAATCCCTTAACACTTACATAATTGTATCATTTTTACCCAAATAAGTAAATGAATTTTGGCTACTTATTCGAAAAGAATTAAGCCCATTTCACTTGTTGAATATTCCCATTTGTTATATAATTATCCTATAATAATTTAGGAGGAAATCTGGTAATGGCTGATACTACAAAACAAAATATGCAGCAGCACGCTATATATATATATGATTTAAAACCACCATATTCAATCCTAGAGGTAAATGATGGTTTTAGGAAGCTCACTGGTTATTCAAGTAAGGATTTATCTTCTTCTTTAAAAAATCTATCATCGCTTATATATCCCGATGATTTTATAACTCTTACCAAAGATATATCACGCCAAATACTCGTTAGTAATATAACCAATATACAGCATCGTCTTCTCAAAAAGAATGGAAATATCATTACTGTACTTTCAAACGGGCAGATATATACACTTAAGGACGGTCGTACCGTCTTACAATGCGTACTTACTGACATTACTAATTTAGAGACTGCCGCTCTAGAACGAGAGCGTGCTAAGTCTGATTTAGATACATTTGCCAGAACTGTTCCTAGTGGCGTAAGTAAACATAAATACGATAACAAGCTATCTGTCATTTGGGCAAATGACTATTTCTATAAGATTGCTGGTTATACCCCAGAAGAATGGGATACTATATTACATGGAGATACTTTTTCTCTTATATTAAAAGAGGATTTACCTACTACTCTATCTGCCTTGGCAGAATTAACAACAACAGGCAAATATAAGGTTTCCTTTAGAATACGATGCAAGGATGGCTCCATCAAATGGCTCAATGCTCTAAGTGCATTATCCACAGATAGCTCTACTGGCTCTCGTATTGTTAATATGGTACTATCCGATATAACTGCACTTAAGATATCAGAGATGAAGGCTGAGCTAGAGGAAAAGAAATATTTAATTATATCCGATATCTCTGCCGAGATTCCTTATGAGTACAATTTAACTACCGATGTAATAACCTATGCTGCCAAATACTACACTACCTTTGGTCGAAATTCCGTTATAAAGCATCCTGCAGAAAAATTTATTAAAAACAAAATCGTATCTCCTGATACTATAGATGCCTACAAGGGGATATATGAAGCTGCTCATCGAGGAGATTCTATACACTCCTCCGAATATAAGCTTAAGACTATAGATGGAGACTATGAATGGTATTTTTCTACATTTTCAGCAATTAAAGACCAAAATGGTAAGACCACTAGAATCGTGGGATTACTACGTAACATTCATAAAGAAAAGGTAGATCAGCTACATTTGCTTAATAGAGCTCAACGAGATAGTATGACTGGTCTATATAACAAACAGACTACTGAAAATCGCATACAAAAGCATCTAAGAACCATTACTGCTAATTCATATTTAATGCTTATAGATATAGATGACTTCAAAAACATAAATGATACTTACGGTCATCTAATCGGCGATCAGGTTATACATACTATTGCAGATGCTTTAAAGCTTCATACCGAAGGCTGTGGCTTTGCTGGACGTGTTGGTGGAGACGAATTCGCTGTATACCTTACAGATGTATTAGATGAACAGTTTGTAAAAGAAAAAGCTACTCTCATATCTAACTATGTGAAGGATAAATTTACTGGTGAGAATGATAGCTGTAAAGTAACTTTAAGTATAGGTATATCTATGGCTAACAGTCCTATGCCATATGCTACTCTAGTTAATGAAGCTGACACCTCTTTATATGATGCTAAATTAAAGGGCAAAAATTGCTTTAGCATATATAATAATAATGTATCCAGAGAAATCTATCATAACGATAGACGTAATAACAGTATGACGTCTTCTGAGAGTGAGCTTCCTATAACTGTATATAATCTATTAAACAATAGTATGAACATATCAGAAGGTATTATAAATACCATATCATACCTACTAGCTTCAACTGATATTGATACTATCAATATATATACCTATGCTACAGACAGAAGCTATTTGCATAAGATATTCTCTTCTAGCTCGGACACTAATACCGGGGATAATCATCCAGCCAGATTATATGAATCTTTGGCAGCTTTAGGTGAGAATCAAGTATTTTATACTTTAGACCCAAACAACATATCTATAGACGTAGCCTTTACCAGTATACTAGCAGGTATAAATGAATACTTACAAATCACTATTACTAATGGCAATTTACCTATAGGTTATGTAGTATTTACTTCTCGCTCTGATGAAAAGTGGTCTATGGCAGATATAGAAAACTATTCTCTGCTGGGAAAGCTAGTTTCATCTGCAGTATCCAAATATATATCAGATATATCACTAGATAATCTGTATTATAATGTAGTTAGATTACTTAATTCTTCTCCACTTCCTACTTATATAGTGGATAAGAATACCTATGATTTATTATATATTAACGATGTAGTTGCCGACGAGATATCTACCTCTTGTATTGGAAAGAAATGCCATAGGGTCTTTTCCAACTCTAATACCCCTTGTACTGGATGTCCTATGCTA
>CAZOUU010000176.1:0-3919 GCA_964583045.1 uncultured Lachnospiraceae bacterium
CCTCCAAAGACAAAATCCATAGTCTAGTTTATCTACTGAATTACTGGCAATTATATCCAGCTTACTAACCAATACATCCTTATAAAAATAGGATACAGTACCTACCTTAGTACCCTTCTTAACAGGAGCATTTATCTTTTTAAATTCAATCTTTTTTTCTATCAGGTTAGGATCTTGATCCTTAATACATATAAACTTGTAATTATCTATATGTTCTATGGCAACATTTTTACTTTTTCCACTTATAATTGGTGCTTTTTTCTTACCATCTAATACATCCTTATCTTCAAATGGAATACAATTAGCAAAGCCATAATCTAATAATCTAGTAGCCTCTGAAAATCTCACCTTATAATCTGGTGCTGCTAGAACTACAGCAATCATATCTATATTATCTCTTGTAGCTGTAGCTGCTAAAGAGTATTTAGCTACTGCTGTAGAACCTGTTTTAAGTCCTGTAGCTCCACTGTATTGTTTAGATTCTGTAGAGGCAGCAGTAGTATCTTCTGCTTCCGTTACAATGTCCGTTGTAGCATAAGCTGTTATAGACATAACACCAAACAACATTATAACAGTGATTACTACAACAAACAACATATTTTGACAGTATTTTCTTATTATATTCATATAGACTTTCCTGATTAAATATCTTTTAATAAACCTATTCATTTCAAAAAATAAATATGCCTATATTCACAACATTAGTCCAAATCTTTATCTGTAATAATTCTCTTAACCATAGGTGCTTTAGGCTTAATCTTATCGCTTACTGTATAAGCCCCTATAAGCCTTTCTTTAGCCTGTTTTAATTTTTCTTTACTATTTGCAAATATATATGCTATAGCCTCACCTTCTTTAATATGGTCACCTACAGTTTTCTCTATTACTATGCCCACTGACAAATCTATAACACTATCCTTAGTTTCTCTTCCACCACCTAATATAAGTGATGTCATACCTACCTCACTTGTATTACAACTAGTAATATATCCTTCCTCAGGTAAATATATTTTCTCTATATAATCAGCAGATACTAGATTACTACTACTTTCTATTGCGGCAGCATCTGCCCCTTGTGCAGTAATAAATTCTAAGAATTTATCATATGCCTTACCTGTAGAAATGCTATCTCTAGCCATAGCTCTTGCTTTATCTATATCCTCTTCAAGACCTGCACCTATAATCATATATGTAGCTAACTCTATACATATATCCACTAATCTGCTATTTCCGCCTCCCTTAAGTACCTCTATAGCCTCCATAACCTCTAAACCATTACCTACACATTTACCTAGTGGTTCGTTCATATCCGTTATAAGAGCATATGTTTTCTTTCCTGCAAGAGTACCTATGGATACCATAGTTTTAGCGAGCTTTACAGCATCTTCTTCATTCTTCATAAATGCTCCAGAGCCAGTCTTTACATCTAATACAATTACATCTGCTCCTGCCGCTAATTTCTTACTCATAATACTGGCTGCAATTAGAGAATAATTATCTACTGTTGCAGTTACATCTCTAAGTGCATATATTTTCTTATCTGCTGGTGCAAGATTAGCTGTCTGTCCTACCACTGCCAGTTTAACCTTATTTACATTATCTATAAACCGCTTTTCTGAAAGTGTTGTGGAAAATCCCGGTATACTCTCTAGCTTATCTATAGTACCACCTGTATGTCCAAGACCTCTTCCACTCATCTTGGCAATAGGCACTCCAAGGCTTGCTAGTATAGGACCTACTATTAATGTGGTTTTATCTCCTACACCACCTGTACTATGTTTATCTACTTTTACTCCTTCTATATTAGATAAATCCAATCTATCTCCACTATCTGCCATAGCTTCTGTAAGATATAGTGTCTCATTTTCATTCATTCCTTGAAAATATACTGACATTAAGAATGCTGACATCTGATAGTCAGGAATATCACCCTTAGTATATTCTTCTACTATATAGTCTATCTCTTCTTTGCTTAACTCATAGCCATCCCTCTTCTTCATTATCAAATCATACATTCTCATAATATATCCTCCAAAAAGCTATCCCCACATTGCAATTTATTAACTTTGAAAATCTCACCTATAGTCTGGCCTATATTTGCAAATGAACTACCTGTGTGAAGATTTACATTTGCTTTAATACCTTTACCATATACTAGCAAAGGTATGTATTCTCTCGTATGGTCTGTTCCTTTAAATGTAGGATCACATCCATGGTCAGCATTTATGATTAATATATCATTATCTCTCATGGCTTCCATAATCTCTGGAAGACGAGCGTCAAATTCTTCTAAGCCCTTAGCATATCCCTCCACATCTCTTCTATGTCCCCATTTCATATCGAATTCCACTAGATTAGTAAATATTAATCCCTTATCTATGGTCTTCATATAATCAAGAGTCTTATCTACACCATCCATATTATCTACTGTATGCACTGCCCTAGTAATACCTACTCCAGCAAATATATCCTCTATCTTGCCTACCGCAGCTACTTCTAGGCCTTTATTCTTCATATATGATAATACATTTTCCTCTGATGGTTTTAATGAAAAATCTCTACGGTTGGAGGTTCTTACATACTCTCCTGCTTGCTTCACAAATGGTCTAGCTATAACTCTGGCTACACTATGTTTTCCTATTAGTAGCTCTCTGGCAATCTTACACATCTTATACAAATTATCTAGACCTACCACCTCTTCTGATGCTGCTATTTGAAATACTGAATCTGCTGAAGTGTATACTATAGGATATCCTGTTTTATAATGTTCCTCACCAAATTGTTTAATAATCTCAGTTCCAGAAGCAACGCAATTTGCTAATACGCCTTTACAGCCTGTTAATTTAATAAATTCATCTATAACATCACTGGGAAACCCTTCTGGATACGTAGGAAATGCTACTGGAGTGTGTATACCTGTCATCTCCCAATGTCCTATAGTAGTATCCTTACCCATAGATAATTCTGCCAATCTTCCATAGCAACCTATTGGACTATTAACACCTTCTATATGTTCCATACCTTCTATATTACCTAATCCTATCTGTAACATATTAGGTATCCTTATATCCTTCTTTTTTTCAAATATATGGCCTAGAGTATTTGCACCCTTATCGCCAAAATGTACCGCATCCGGCATCTCTCCCATACCCACGCTATCAAGTATAATCCATATAACTCTATCTAACATATATACCTCCTTCTTAATAACAAGTTTTATACATAATAGTATACCATATATACTTATGTTTTTTACAAAAGTTTGACTATAACAGGATGTAGTGATAGACTAAATATGATATTTTCGTACGTTGAAATGCTAAAGCAATTAGAAGGAGACAAAAGAATATGAGTTTAGAATTAGTTAAAAGAGTACCTTCCGCTAAGGAGATACAAGATGAACTTCCTATGAGCCTTGAGCTTCAAAAGATTAAGGCACAAAGGGATGACGAAATAAAAAAGATTTTTACAGAGGAAGATGATAGATTTATACTTATTATAGGTCCTTGTTCAGCTGACAACGAAGATTCTGTATGTGATTATGTAAATAGATTAGCTAAAATTGGTGAAGAGGTTAAGGAAAAAATATATATCATTCCTAGAATATACACTAATAAGCCACGTACTACTGGTGCTGGTTATAAGGGTATGTTACATCAACCAGATCCAGAACATGGTTCAGATATGCTTGCTGGCTTAAAAGCTATCCGTAAGATGCATATAAGAGCTATGTCGGAGACACACCTTACTGCTGCTGACGAGATGCTATACCCAGAAAACTGGTTATACATGGAGGATTTACTATCCTATGTAGCTATAGGTGCTCGTAGCGTAGAGGATCAGCAGCATAGATTAACTGCTTCAGGTATGGATGTTCCTGTCGGCATGAAAAATCCTACTAGTGGTGATTTATCCGTTA
>CAZOUU010000177.1:0-3856 GCA_964583045.1 uncultured Lachnospiraceae bacterium
AGAAAATATACAAAGAGACACTTAACAAGTGCGATTGTCGTGAATGGGCAAAGATGGTTAAGACCTTATGCCTTAGAAATAGAGATAGAATACAACAGGGTAAGAAGGTTATGGCCATAGATGAGAGATATCTGCATATGGCAGAGGAGAGCTTGTTCGGAGAATTAGCCTTACCCCTTGAGATAACTAAGGATAAGGTAGAGGAATATGTAGAAGACCAGATGAATGCTATAGCCTAATTGCTACTATTAATAAGGCTAGGTAGATGATTCCTTGTATTATAAGACCAGCGCCAAGAGATAGATAAGAATTATGTATATATTTTATAAGTACAGTATTATATAAGAATTTTATTGATAGACTAGATGTTACTGCAATTAACACAGGTAATATCCAGTCTATTTTTTTGCCTATAGCTATATTAGAGTGAGTATATTTTTTAGAAGTGGTATAGAGCAATATAATAAGTGTTATATAGCTTATATATAGACCTATTATATAGCCAGATAGTCCCATTATTGGTATGGCAAATAGTATAAAGCCCAGTCTTATACTTATAGCTATAATAGAGTATAAAAGATTTGTGGTGGCTTTACCCAGACCGTTTATTATGCTAGATAGTGAGGAAGAGGTATATATAAATGGACATAGAAATGCCATATGTAGAAGCATTGTTCCCGATTCCTGGCTGTCAAATATAATTTCCCCAAGCTCCTTACCAAAAGTTAAAAATAAACCAGAGCTAAGTAATCCTATAACTAGACAAAAGGTAATACTATACCTGTTAAGGTACCAAACATAGATAGGCTGATATTTGAATTATTATAGTACAGCATAAGCATACTAGGTATCAATATAGCTTCTACGGATTGTAGCAGGGTTAGTGCAGTTTTATTCATAGTAAGAGGAGTAGCCTCGGCTAGTAAAGAAGTAAAGGCTTTGGTATAAGTAGAGTTTTTATGTGAAGAGCTAATTGGGTTAAGCAAGTAGCTTATTATTACGAATATACAAGATATTACTTCACCACATAATATACCAATAGTAGCCAGATAAGCATTGGGAGTAAGTGCAGTAACATATGAGTATAATAAATATATACTTAGTACTCTAAATATCTGTTCGATTAGCTGTGACATACCATTTACCTGTACTTTTTTTATGCTTAGGAAATATCCATTTATACAGCCTTTGATACATACGAAAGGAATGCCTAGGCATATTACTTGTAGAGATTTGGTGCACATAGAGCTTTTTAATATATGGGTAGCTATGTAGGGTGCAAGGCTGTATATGAAAATAGTGGATAGTATACCTAGAGCACAAGATAGTAATAGAGCAACTCTAAGAGTGGCTTTTGCCATATGGTAGTTTTTTTGACTTAGGTGTTCGGATAATAATTTAGTTAAGGCTAAGGAGATACCCTGATTGCATAAGCTAAAAGCAAACATATATATAGGAAAGGTTAACTGATATACACCTAGTTCCTTGGTACCAATGAGACGAGATAGGAAAATGCGGTTATAAAAGCCTATAAGCTTAGTGATAATGCCAGAGATAGTTAGGATTAAGGTGCCTTTTATAATGGGATTGTTAGATTTATACATAGTAACCCCTTAATAGTATTTCTGTAAATATATGCATCATAAAAAAATATATGCGCATACACTATGAATAATATAGTGAATATAATAATTAAAGGGTTATAAATATAGTTTTGTGTTGACAAAGTATAAGGGCAATGCTAATATGCAATTAGATATCCGAGTAAGTTGCTAGGAATTAAAAGATTGTATAATTCTCTTAGATGAAAAGTAATTACCTTTAGAGATATCAAATAAGAATATAAAGGAGACAGTAAAATGGATAAGATGATATATTTAGATCATGCAGCAACCACAGCTACAAGACCAGAAGTAGTAGAGGCCATGCTACCATATTTTACAGAGAAATTTGGAAATCCATCCAGTGTATATGGATTTGCTGCTGATAATAAAAATGTAATAACTGAAGCTAGAGAGAATATAGCTAATTCCTTGTGTGCTAATACTCAGGATATATATTTCACGGCAGGAGGCTCAGAGGCAGATAACTGGGCACTTAAGGCTACTGCAGAGGCATATAAGGAAAAAGGTAATCACATAATAACAAGTAAGCTAGAACATCATGCAATACTTCATACCTGTGATTATCTTGAAAAGCAAGGCTTTGAGGTAACCTACCTAGATGTAGACGATATGGGACTTGTTAAGCTAGATGAATTAAAAGCAGCAATACGTCCTACTACTATATTAATTTCAATTATGTATGCTAATAATGAGATAGGTACTATAGAACCTATTAGAGAGATAGGAGCTATAGCTAAAGAACATAATATTCTATTCCATACAGATGCAGTGCAGGCATATGGACAGATTCCTATAGATGTAGAAGAGTTAAATATAGATATGTTAAGTGCCAGTGGACATAAATTAAATGGCCCCAAGGGTATAGGATTTCTCTATATAAGAAAAGGTGTTAAAATACAAAGCTTTATACATGGTGGCGCTCAAGAAAGAAAAAGAAGAGCAGGTACCGAAAACGTACCAGGAATCGTGGGATTATCAAAAGCAGTTTCTATAGCTATTAAGACTATGAATAACAGAATAGAAAAGGAGACTAAGTTAAGAGATTATTTGATAGATAGAATAACTAAGGAAATACCTTATGTAAGGTTAAATGGCGATAAGAATAAAAGGTTACCTAATAACGTAAATATAAGCTTTAGATTTATAGAGGGAGAATCTCTGTTAATAATGTTGGATATGAAGGGTATATGTGCTTCTAGTGGTTCGGCTTGCACCTCTGGTTCATTAGATCCTTCCCATGTATTATTAGCTATTGGTTTGCCACATGAGATAGCTCATGGCTCCTTAAGAATGACTTTAGGAGATGAGAATACAAAAGAGGAAATGGATTACGTAGTAGATAACTTAAAAGAAATAGTTATAAAACTTAGAAATATGTCACCTTTATATGAGGATTTTATAAGAAAAAGCAAATAACATAAACATAGGAGGAAATAATATGTACAGTGAAAAAGTAATGGATCATTTTGAACATCCACGTAATGTGGGAGAGATAGAAGCAGCTAGTGGTGTAGGAACAGTAGGTAACGCCAAATGTGGCGACATAATGAGAATATATTTTGATATAGATGATAATCAGATAATTAGAGATGTAAAATTCAAGACCTTTGGCTGCGGTGCAGCAGTAGCTACAAGCAGTATGGCAACAGAGCTTGTAAAGGGGAAAAGTATATATGAGGCTCTAGAGGTTACTAATAAAGCTGTTATGGAAGCTCTTGACGGACTTCCTCCAGTTAAGGTACACTGTTCCTTGTTAGCAGAAGAAGCTATACATGCAGCCTTATGGGATTATGCCGAAAAACATGGTATAGTAATAGAAGGCTTAAAAAAGCCAAAGAGCGATATACATGAAGGTGAAGAAGAGAATGAAGAATACTAATACAGATAAGAAAGTAGCAGTTGGTATGTCCGGAGGAGTAGACTCATCTGTGGCAGCCTATTTACTAAAAAAACAAGGCTATGAGGTAGTAGGGGTAACTATGCAGATATGGCAGGATGAAGATGAGAATGTTATGTCTGAGAATGGTGGATGCTGTGGATTATCAGCAGTGGATGATGCCAGACGAGTAGCAGGTATGCTAGAGGTGCCTTACTATGTTATGAATTTCAAAAAGGAATTTAAAGAAAATGTAATAGATTATTTTATGGAAGAATATATGCAGGGTAGAACCCCTAACCCATGTATTGCCTGTAACAGATATGTGAAATGGGAGTCTTTGTTAAAACGAAGT
>CAZOUU010000178.1:0-3563 GCA_964583045.1 uncultured Lachnospiraceae bacterium
TAAAGTTAAGGATGAAGTTAGACAACAGATTATATCAGTAGCAACTGTAATGTCCGAAAAGATAGTAGAACAATCTATAGATGCTGCTAAGCATGACGCTCTTATAGAAGAGACTCTAAAGGAAATGGGTGATAGTACATGGCTAAGCAAATAAGTACAACTTATGGTAATGCACTATTTGAACTTGCTCTAGAAGAGGGTAAGATGGACCAACTATTAGAGGAAGTAACAGAGGTTAGAGATATCTTTAAGAGTAATGAGGAGCTGGGAAAGTTACTTAATCATCCTAAGATTCCTAAAGAAGAAAAGATTACTTGTATAGAGAATATATATAAAAGTAAGGTATCAGATGAACTTCTAGGCATTATGGTAGTAATGATTAAGAAAGATCGTCAAAAAGGTATTGTAGATGTTTTCGATTATTACGAACGCAGATATATGGAATATAAGAACATAGGTACAGCCTATATAACTTCTGCTGTTGATTTAAGAGATGAACAAAAGAAAGCTATAGAAGGCAAATTATTAGATACAACTAGATATGAAAAGATAATAGCTAAGTACAAGGTGGATAAAGCCATTATTGGTGGATTGGTTATTAGAATAGAAGATAGAGTTGTGGATAGTAGTATAAAGACTCAGATAGAATTATTGTCTAAGTCACTTAACTAAGATAGAAAGAAGGTGCTAAGGCTCCATGAATTTAAAACCAGAAGAGATAAGTTCTGTAATAAAAGAACAGATTAAGAATTATGCATCAGAGTTAGAATCTTCAGATATAGGTACTGTTATTCAAGTAGCTGATGGTATCGCTCGTGTTCATGGTTTAGAGGCAGCAATGCAAGGAGAGTTATTACAATTTCCAGGGGATGTATTCGGTATGGTACTTAACCTAGAAGAAGATAACGTAGGTGCTGTATTGCTAGGAGACTCACAGAATATTAATGAGGGAGATACTGTTAAAACTACAGGAAGAGTTGTTGAGGTTCCTGTTGGCGATGCTATGATAGGCAGAGTTGTTAATGCATTAGGACAACCTATAGATGGTAAAGGACCTATAGATACAAATAAAACAAGACAGATAGAGAGAGTTGCATCTGGTGTTATATCACGTAAATCAGTAGACACACCACTTCAAACAGGTATCAAGGCTATAGATGCTATGGTTCCTATAGGAAGAGGACAACGTGAGCTTATAATAGGTGATAGACAAACAGGTAAGACAGCAATAGCAATAGACACTATTATTAATCAAAAGGGACAGGGAGTTAAATGTATATACGTAGCTATAGGACAAAAGGCTTCCACTGTTGCTAATATAGTAAAGACATTACAAGAGTATGGCGCTATGGATTATACTACTATAGTTGCATCCACAGCTTCAGAGCTTGCTCCGCTTCAATATATAGCTCCTTATTCAGGCTGTGCTATAGGTGAAGAGTGGATGGAAAATGGTGAGGATGTATTAGTTGTATATGATGATTTATCAAAGCATGCAGCTGCATATCGTACACTTTCATTACTTCTTAAGAGACCACCAGGACGTGAAGCATATCCAGGTGATGTATTCTACCTACATTCAAGATTACTTGAGCGTGCAGCTAGAATGTCAGAAGAGTTTGGAGGCGGTTCATTAACTGCACTTCCTATTATAGAGACACAAGCAGGAGATGTATCAGCATATATTCCTACAAATGTTATATCTATAACAGATGGACAGATATATCTTGAAACAGAGATGTTTAATGCAGGCTTTAGACCAGCCGTTAATGCAGGACTTTCAGTATCCCGTGTTGGTGGTGCAGCACAGATTAAGGCTATGAAGAAGATAGCAGCGCCTATTCGTGTAGAACTAGCACAGTACAGAGAGCTTGCAGCATTCTCACAATTTGGTTCGGAATTAGATGATGATACCAAAGAGAAGTTATCACAGGGTGAACGTATCAAAGAGATTTTAAAACAGCCTCAATATAAGCCTATGGCTGTAGAGAAACAGGTTGTTATTATATATGCGGCAACTAACAAATATCTATTAGATATTTCTGTAGCTGACATAGGAGATTTTGAGAAAGGCTTGTTCGAATTCATAGATACTAAATATCCGGATATATTTGATAAGATTAGAGAAACTAAGCAGATTGACGAGTCTTTAGAAGAATTGGTTGTTAAGGCAATCACTGAATTTAAAGCAGATTTCATTAAGTAGTGAGTGAGGTGATTGGTCTTGGCTTCAATGAGAGACATAAAAAGGCGTAAAGCCAGTGTAGAAAGTACAGGTCAGATAACCAAGGCTATGAAATTGGTATCTACGGTTAAGTTACAGAAGGCCAAATCGAAGGCAGAGAGTAACAAACCATACTTTCAGATGCTATATAGCACCATGTGTTCTATATTAGCAAGAACTTCCAATGTACTACATCCTTACTTAGTTACTAATGGAAGTCCTAAGAAAGCAGTTATAGCCATTACCTCTAATAGAGGTCTTGCAGGTGGTTACAATAACAATATTGTAAAAGAGATTACTAACAAGATATCACCTGAAAAAGGAGTCATATATGCCGTTGGTCATAAGGGATATGAGGGCTTAGCAAGAAAAGGCTATAACATAGTAGAGGACTTGTCAGAAATCATAGATGAGCCTATGTATAAAGATGCTATTAGCGTAAGTAATACGGTGTTAGAGTCATATATAAAAGGAGAGGTTGGGGAGATATATATAGCATATACTAACTTCAAAAATACAGTGACTCATGAGCCTAAGCTTATAAAGTTATTACCTATAGAATTAGATGAGATACCTATGGAGGAGGAAAAGGAGCTTGTTCCTATGAACTTCGAGCCAGAGGTTGAAGAAGCCTTGGATGTAATTGTACCAAAATATATGAATAACATTATATATGGTGCATTTGTAGAGGCTATTGCCAGTGAGAATGGCGCTCGTATGCAAGCTATGGATTCGGCTACATCTAATGCAGAGGATATGATAGCGGATTTATCGCTTAAGTACAATAGAGCTCGTCAAGGTTCTATTACACAGGAGTTAACAGAAATAGTAGCTGGTGCGCAAGCAATTAGCTAAGAGAAGGAGTGAAAGATAAAAATATGGCAGATAATAATATCGGTAAAATCACTCAGATAATAGGTGCGGTAATAGATATAAAGTTTAGCGAGAATAATCTTCCAGAGATATTGGACGCTATTAATGTTACAACTAAAGATGGTAAGAAATTAGTTGTAGAGGTATCACAGCATCTAGGTGATGATATAGTAAGATGTATAGCTATGGGTCCTACAGACGGTTTAGTTCGTGGTATGGAAGCAGTAGCTACAGGTGCTCCTATAACAGTTCCAGTTGGAGAAAATACACTTGGACGTATGTTTAATGTATTGGGAGATCCTATAGATAATAAACCAGCTCCAGAAGGTGTGGAGTATGATCCTATTCATAGAAAAGCTCCAGCATTTTCAGAGCAGGCTACAGAGACAGAGATATTAGAGACAGGTATTAAGGTAGTAGATTTACTTTGCCCATATCAAAAGGGTGGAAAGATTGGACTATTTGG
>CAZOUU010000178.1:3578-3850 GCA_964583045.1 uncultured Lachnospiraceae bacterium
CCGGTGTTGGTAAGACAGTTCTTATCCAGGAGCTTATAAGAAATATAGCTACAGAGCATGGTGGATACTCAGTATTTACAGGTGTTGGTGAGAGAACAAGAGAGGGAAATGATTTATATCATGAGATGACTGATTCAGGAGTTATTAATAAGACTACTATGGTATTTGGTCAGATGAATGAGCCACCAGGAGCTAGAATGAGAGTAGGTCTTACTGGACTTACTATGGCAGAGCATTTTCGTGATAAAGCAAATAAGGATGTATTACTTTTC
>CAZOUU010000179.1:0-480 GCA_964583045.1 uncultured Lachnospiraceae bacterium
GCAGTTGTATTAGATAGAATGAAACTGCCGAAGACAGTTATGTGCTTATGGGAAGAAGATAAATACTTGGCACTTATGCTTAATGCAGATAAAGATGAAGCTAAAAACTATGCCAGACAATTTATATTACAGTACCAGAGTATATATGGTGAGGATATAGAAGAAACTAAGATTACCATAGAAGGATTATAGGTGAGAGTATGAGATATAGCCAATATAAATTCAATTTTTATTTAAATGCCAGCCATGCTATATATATAAATGGAGCTATGGGACAATCACATCCCCATACCTGGGAGATAATAATGAAGGTTATAAAGAGTTCAGATAAATTCGTTATGTTTAATGAAGTAGAGAAAAAGATAGAGGAATTTTTAGACGGATATCAAAATAGCTTTTTAAATGATTTTCAGCCTTTTGATACATTGAATCCTACGTTAGAAAATATAACAGGATATTTTCTAGAGAAATTCCAGACAT
>CAZOUU010000179.1:490-3830 GCA_964583045.1 uncultured Lachnospiraceae bacterium
ATTACTAGAAGAACTAGGTTGGACTATATTCTATATAGAAGTAGGTGAGACTCCAACACGTTCATATATTATTAGTCGTGTGGAGAATAATATAGTATCTAATCTTAGACATAGTAATATAGTTGAAGATATAATAGATACAGCCTTTGAAGGTGAATGATATGTATAAAAACAATACATTATGGACAGGAATTAAATTTACATTATCATCCTTGTCAGCCTCAGTTATAGATGTGGGTATATTTACTATATGTACTTATGGATTAAAAGATATAATGCCAGCTTGCTATATATTAGTTGCTACAGTGTTAGCCAGAATAGTGTCTTCTCTATATAATTTTACTATAAATAAGAAGGCAGTATTTAATAAGGAGGGGGATACCCACAAGAGTCTTGTGAAATATTATATGTTAGTGGTAATACAGATGTTAGCTTCGGCAGGTGGAGTATGGCTTATACATCATACAATTAATAAAAATGAGAGCATGATTAAAATATTAGTAGATGTGATGCTATTCTTTGTTAGCTTTTGGATACAAAGATTATGGGTATTTAAAGAAAAGAGATAGAAAGTAGTTTTTGGGATTACATCACTTTCTATCTCTTTATGTAATATAATATATACAGATAATTTATTATAGAGGTCTTTCAAATATAAGTATTGTAACACCTATCTGCTTTGGTGTTTCAACTTCATCCTTAGCGGTAGAGGGATTGCTGTTGATAGAATCGGTATTGCTTAAATCATTAGCTAATGCTGAATGTAGTCTCCAACCTTGCTCTGCATAACTTGATAAAACTTGATCAATCCTAGTAGAATTTGCATAAACCGAAAAAGAGTCATATATAAACTCTGTGGCATATTCATATCTTGCTAAACTTGGTTTTTTTGTATCCATAATATTCTCCTCCTATATGTCCCATGTTGGTACTTAAGGTGTACCTAACCCAATACATTTGTATATAGATTTCAGCATAAATATATGTAAAATACAATTATACTTATGTGTGATAAAATGAATGTCGATGTACATTATATATGCTTTAGCAGCTTGTAAACGGATTTACAAGAAAATTCAGGGAGGAATATGATATGTATAATGTTAATGTAGGTGGAATATTAGGAAAGAGTCCTATAGAAGCAGGGAAAAAACAAGAGATTGTAAACCCGGCTTCTACAGGGGAGGATACTGGTAGAAGTAGTAATGTGGTAGATGGTGCTAAGCTAGGAGTTAGTTTAGATATATCTAAAGAAGGTATGAGTGTATTAGAGAAGTCAAATGATAATAATGATGCATTTCTAAAAGATATGTATGAAGAACAGCTAGAAGCCAGTGACAAATCTACTAAGGCGTTTACTGAATTAGCAAAGATGATAGAGATAGCCAGGAGAATAGCTAATGGTGATAAGGTACCTGGTTCAGATGAAAAGAAATTAATGGAATTTAATTCAGATATGTATCAGATGGCTAAGACGGCGGCTATGTTAAATGAAAATAAATCACATAAAAAATATAAAACTATGTTTGAGGATGAAGAAGATAAGACTATGAGAGATAAACTTCGAAATTTGGAAGAAGATGTGGCAACTAGTGAGGATTCTGATACAAGTAATGGTTCACAGGATATAGAAGCCCCAAGTGAGGAAAGTGTAGCAGATGAATAATAAATTGAAATGAGAAGAGATATATGACTAAAAGTAGAGACAAGAAGACAAATTTATTATCCTATATTAGAGATGGGAAAAAACTGGATTTTAAACAAAAGCTAACTTTAGTAGGAAGCTTAAGCGCTCCAGCTATTATGGCACAACTTACATCGGTTGTTATGCAATACATTGATGCTTCTATGGTGGGAAGATTAGGTGCAGTGCCATCAGCTTCTATTGGACTGGTATCTACAACTACCTGGTTGTTTGGAAGTATATGTATGTCGGCAACTGTAGGATATTCTGTACAGGTAGCACAGCATATAGGAGCAGGGCGCTATGATAGTGCAAAGTCAGTTGTTAGGCAGTCTCTGCTAATTATAACACTGTTATCAGTAATCTTAACCGTAGCAGGTTTGCTGATTTGTAAACCGTTGCCAAGGTGGTTAGGAGGAGACAAGGAATTATGGATAGATGCAAGTAGATATTTTATGGTATATGCTTGTGCTATACCTATTATGGGTATTAATTATCTAGCAGGTAGTATGTTACAATGCAGTGGTAATATGAAAGTGCCTAGTTTGCTAAATATATTAATGTGTGTACTGGATGTACTATTTAATGCACTATTTATATATGGACTGAAGCTTGGAGTTTTAGGAGCAGCGTTAGGTACCTTAGTTGCGGAGATAATAGTAGCATCGATGATGTTTAGATTTTTAATTAAGAGTAAAGAGCTTCATATATCCTTTAAGGAGAGCTTTAGACCTACTATGGAGTGCCAGATAAAGGCTTTAAAAATAGCTACACCAGTAGCTTTTGAACATATAGTGGTATGTGGTGCTATGATAGTAACTACTAGAATAGTTGCACCATTAGGGACTATAGCTTTAGCCGCTAACTCTTTTGCGGTTACTGCGGAAAGTCTTTGTTATATGCCAGGATATGGTATAGGAGATGCGGCTACCACGTTAGTTGGACAGAGTATAGGAGCGGGACGGCATGATTTGGTGAGACATTTTGCACGAATGACAGTAGTAGTAGGCATAGCAGTTATGACCTGCATAGGTATTATTATGTATTTTGCAGCACCGGCTATGATATCTATTCTTACGCCAGATATAGAAGTGCAAAAACTGGGAGTTGCTATGCTTAGAATAGAGGCTTTTGCAGAACCTATGTATGGAGCGTCTATAGTGGCATCAGGAGCTTTAAGAGGAGCAGGAGATACATTTATACCTAGTATACTTAATTTTGTCAGCTTATGGCTTGTAAGATTGCCATTAGCCATTTTCTTAGCTGGAGAATGTGGATTAGCAGGAGTATGGATTGCCATGTGCGCAGAATTAATATTTAGAGGAATTATATTCTTAATACGTCTATATAGGGAAAGATGGATTAAGTGCTAGAAGTCATGCCTCAAAAAACAATAACCAGTTTACATAGAGAAGTAGTTCTAGATGTATTATGTAGGTTGGGAAACGGTAAAATAGTAAATATGGAAGTGCAAAAAGATAACAAGAATGACGATATAAGAAGAACCAGATACCATTTATCTACCATAACGGCAAATCTTACACCTAAGGGATGCGAATTTAAGGATATACCAGATGTGACTATTGTCTACATATCAGAATAATCGGAATTATTGTCATTATTTTTAAAAGAAGAGTGTTTTGAAAGTGAAAAGTT
>CAZOUU010000180.1:0-3823 GCA_964583045.1 uncultured Lachnospiraceae bacterium
GGTGAAAGTATGGTTAATGTAGGAATTTATGATGGAGATATGGTATTAGTAGAAGAACAATCTACTGCTCGTAATTCAGAGATTGTAGTTGCTCTAGTAGATGATTCAGCTACTGTTAAACGTTTTTATAAAGAAGATGGTTTCTTTAGATTACAGCCTGAGAATGATAATATGGATCCTATTATAGTCAAGGATTGTGCTGTCATTGGTAGAGTTATAGGTTTATTTAGATCCTTTTAGATATAACACAATTACTTTAACCTATTAATATATTTACACTTATAGTCGTTCACTAAACCAACTAAGCGGTTAGATTTATCTATTTTCTACTAAGTGATTAGATTTTATCTATTTTCTGGCCGTTTGGTGAGCGACTAGCATAATAAAATAGACCATACTATGTAGTACAGTCCAAGTTCTAGTATACGTTAATTTTCTATGAATACAGTCCAAGTTCTAGTATCTATATCTCTTTTATGAGTATACTATATCCATATAGTATCCTGTTTTATCTTCCTTACAGCTAGCGTATCTATATCTAACTACTTTGCCTTCGTTATACCTAACAGACATATCCGAATAGGCATATTTTATCTCGTTTACCATACCTTGGAAGTTAGTCTGCGCATTATCAATAGAATATTCTTTTAATTTTATATCTACTATGTATCTGTTAAAATTAACTGTAACACAGAATCTTTCTATATCATCACAGCTTGCTAAAGATATATTTAATTTATCAACCAATTTCTTATCTACAATCAACTTAATTTGACGCATATATTCATTCATCATTCTAAACATATAGTCTTCTCCTATCATATGGATTAGATTCTATTTTTCAAACAAAATCTTATCAGGATTACCCTCTAATACCTCTTTAAATTCATCAAAATGCTCTACGAATAAATCTACTACCTCTGGATCAAAATGTTTACCACTTTGATTAACTATTTCATTATAGGTCTCATCCAAGTCCCAACCTCTTTTGTATTTTCTAGCAGAGGTTAAAGCATCAAATACATCAGCTAATGCCATAAGTCTAGATATATATGCTATCTGAGCACCATATAAGCCCATATAACCTGTTCCATCCCATTTCTCATGGTGCTGTGCAGCTATAATTCGTGCCATATTCATAATATCCCCAGGAGCCTTCATAAGTAGTGCCTCGCCATATAATGTATGACTCTTCATAATGGCATATTCTTCCTCTGTAAGCTTACTAGGCTTATCCAATATATCTTCAGGTATCATAATCTTACCAATATCGTGCATCATGGAAGCTTTAGCCAGTTTATCCACATATTCCACAGAAAATCCTGATGCATTACCTAATATACGCATATAATCTGCTACTCTTCTAATATGCTCACCAGTATCTTTAGACTTATTTTCAGATATCTCTGCAAATGCATATATTAATTCTTCTTGTGCTTTATTAGTGGTCTCAGATTGAACTATAACATCTTCTACCATATTAGCATTTCTATCAACGATAAAATACACTATGCACGACATAATAATAAGTATAACAACTGTAGGACTAGCTACATTCATAATAGCATCATCTATATTAGCACTTGAATAACTATAGGTAACCCCAAAATATACACTTAACGCTGATGCTACAAATACCATAATAGAGGTAAATAGCGTAGTAAAAAGTACTAGCTTTCTATCAAAAAACATAGCAGCAATAAGCATAGGAAACATAACTATCGCCATAACTCGATATGATAAAAATGCACTTAATATACCAAAAGCCATAATAGTACAAGAAATAATGGCATATATAACCCAAGTTCGCTTGATTTTCAATACGTCAACTAATAATGTAGGCACCAACAGACAGAAACTACAAGAACCAAAACATATAATAGAAGATAGTCCGTCTATACCAAAATCGCATATCATAGTTATAAACATACATACTATCATAAATATAAATATAATACGCATACATTTAGATATGGTCTTATATATATCTACCTTATTTCGTTGTAATTGTTGATTACTATTATCCATCATATTCACTCTATAATTATAATCTTATAAAGAATTAATATCTACTTCTACTCCGTCTTTCCATATCTTTTCAAGATTATAAAAGCCTCTTCCTTCTTCATTAAATACATGTACAATTATATCATTATAATCCATAAGAATCCAGTCTCCTGAACGATATCCTTCTATTTGTTTTACATGCTTTCCTGCTTTTTCCAACATTTCTTCTACATTTTCGGATAATGTCTTTACCTGATTAATATTATTTCCTGTTGCAATAATAAAATAATCTGTAATTACGGATATATTTCTTATATCTATAACCTTTATGTCTATACCCTTTTTATCCTCTAATGCTGCAACTGCTATCTTTGTTAATTCTAATGAATTCATCTAATTCTCCTTCTTATAAAACTCATATGTCTTAATAGACATATCATCTATAACGCTACTGTTTTTCTCAAGATAGGTTATAGTATTACACAAAATATGTTCTATACATCTATCTATATCACTATAAGCCTCTCTACGTATAACCTCTATATCCTTAATAGGCTTCCTATTTGGTTCTATATAATCCGCTACAAATATAATCTTTTCCAGTAAATTCATATCTGGTTTTCCAGTAGTATGCCAGGTAATAGCCTGTAGCACCTCTTCGTCTGCTATATCATATTTAATTTTAGCATATCTAGTGCTTAATTTAGCATGTAATAATGTAGGATTATTATCTTCTGCAGCTGTAATATCTAAATTATACTTCTTACATTTTTTAATCATCTCTTCGCCTGTCATATACTTAGCACAATCGTGTAACCTACCAGCTAATCTAGCCTTCTCCACATCAGCGCCTAATACAAATGCCATATTAGCAGCTGTATATTCTACTCCAATAGAATGTTCATATCTGCTCTTAGATAATTTTTTGCTTAATTTAAGTAACATTTCTTCTCTATTCATCCTATAACCTCATAATACATATTACAGCTTATATAATCTTTATATAGCAATCTTAACTATAGATATAAATTATTCTCATAAATGTATTCTCTAACTGAATCACTTACCATATATCTGATATTTTTATGACTCTTAACTGATTTTCTAATCATATATGAAGATATATCATAAGCGGGTGCATCTAAATATTCTATATTACATGCTTCAAATCTATTAGAAAGGTAATCTATCTGACTATCTATCTCATTACGAGATGCTCCATCTCTTCCTGCTACTAATATAGTAGCAAGCTGTAGTATCTCCTCTGGCTTATGCCAAGACTCCATATGAAACAAGGAATCAGCCCCCATAATAAAGTAATACTCTTCATCTGGATGATAAGCCTTAAGATCTAATAGAGTATCTGCTGTATAGGTAATACCCTCTCGCTCATACTCTATAGTAGATAGCTCAAAATGAGGATTATCAGCTATAGCAAGCTTAACCATATTCAGCCTGTCCCAATCTGAAATATCCTTATCTATATCCTTATAACCTGGATTCTTATTAGGCATAACCAACACCTTATCTAAGCCAAAATCCTGATAAGCTGTCTCACCTAATAATAAATGTCCATAATGTATGGGATTAAATGTACCGCCTAATATACCTATTTTCTTCATAATACCACCTATCCATTATACAAATCTATGGCAATATAATTTTCTTATCGTCTTTTGATTCCTTGTATAAAACAATCTTCTTGCCAATAACCTGAACTACTTCGCTCTTAGTTCTCTCAGCTACAGTTCTAGCTAATTCGTTAGGATCATCCATACAATTTTTAAGAACATGTAATTTTACCAGTTCTCTCTTA
>CAZOUU010000181.1:0-3765 GCA_964583045.1 uncultured Lachnospiraceae bacterium
GTTTAGGTACATTTACCACACGTTTTACTGCCACATCATCACGTCCATTTTCTATGACCTTAAGATAACATATAAGATCTTTTACTTCTCGTCTAGAGTAGAAATTAACTCCACCCACTATTTTATAAGGTATATTCCTTACTACTAATTTTTCTTCAATAATACGAGATTGAGCATTAGTCCTATAAAGAATAGCTATATCATTATACTCATAATTTTCTTCTCTAGTGAGTCTAACTATCTCTCTTACCATCCCATCAGCTTCTATATATTCAGTGTCATATTGTTTAAATATTACCTTATCTCCCGCATCCTGTTCAGTCCAAAGCTTCTTCTCTTTTCTACCTTCATTATTTTTAATTACTTCATTCGCCGCTGCTAATATATTACCTGTCGAGCGGTAATTTTGTTCTAGCTTGATAACTGTTGCATTATCATATTCTCTTTCAAAATTCAGAATATTATATATATTTGCACCTCTAAATTTATATATAGATTGGTCATCATCACCTACTACACATAGATTTTTATATTTATCTGCCAATTGTTTAATAAGTAAAAACTGTATGTGATTAGTATCCTGATACTCATCTACCATTATGTATTTAAATCTGGATTGATATGCTTCTAGCACCTCTTTATCCACATTAAATAAATCTACTGTCTTATATAATAAATCATCAAAGTCCAACGCATTATTCTTCTTCAAGGTATTCTGATACTCATGATATACCTTAGCTGTCTGCATTTTCCTATAATCTCCTTGCGCTAGCGTATCATATTCATAAGGAGATATATATTGCTCTTTAGCCTTAGATATAGCATTAATCAGCATCTTCTCTGAATACATCTTAGGATCTAAATCCAATGTCTTCCTGCATTCCTTTATAACTGTTTTTTGATCGTCCGTATCATATATACTAAAGTTATTGCTATAACCTATTCTATCTATATATCTGCGAAGTATACGCACGCACATAGAGTGAAATGTACTTACCCATACGCTTTCAGCTCCTATGCCCACTATCTTATCTACCCTTTCACGCATCTCGCCTGCTGCCTTATTGGTAAATGTAATAGCTAATATATTATAAGGATTAACTTGTTTTTCTTCTATAAGATGTGCAATTCTATGGGTTATTACACGAGTTTTACCTGAACCTGCTCCAGCAAGTAACAGTAATGGACCTTCAGTACAATAAACACCTGCTTGCTGCTTATCATTTAACGTTACGCTACTCATAGTTTCCTCCACTTTTTTCTTTCTAGTATATCTTTTAAGATAAAAATATACAACCCTTACTTTGATGCAAGGGTTGTATATATTATATAACTATTAACCTATTAATAATTCACTATACTAGCTTATTTCCACAATTAGAACAGAACTTAGCCCCATTAGTTGGAGTACCACAATTAGGACAGAACTTAGGTACCGCTTCTTCTCCTGCTGGTGCTACTGATTGAACTGGTTGCGCTGGCACTGGCTGTTGCTGCATTGGTTGTTGCTGCATTGGTTGCTGATCCTGCATATTATTAACCATTTGTTGACCCATCATCATACCCATCTGCATACCCATCATATTAGTAGCCATATCACCTGCTGTTTTATTACCATTAGCTCCTGTCATAGCATCTACCATACTGACCTGTTGAAATCTATTCATATCGCTAACCATAGAATGCTCAACTGCTTGATCTGCACGTTTTTGTATATTTTCAGGATATGAGAACTCATTAATTCTAAAATCTGTAGCCTTAAGACCTATTTTAAGTAAATCCATATCCAAATCTTCTTTAATACCCGTTTGAATCTCTACCGAATTAGCCATAAGATCAAACATATTCTGTCCAGCCTTGGATATCCATCTCATAAGCAGGCCATCCAGCATAGATACTACTCTTTCTCTTACCTCGTTAACCGAGTACTGTTGTTTTACTCCGGCTACATTCTCTATAAACATAGTATAATCATCTATTCTAAAGGTAAATGTACCATTCGATCTAATAGGTATTCCGCCTGGAAACTCAGGAGCAGGTACTCTAATAGGATTTTTAGTACCCCACTTCATAGTAAATTCCTTAGTGTTAACAAATACTACCTCAGCTCTCATACCACTGTTAAAGCCAAATTTAAAGCCCTTAAGAGTAGACAAAAACGGTATAATTTGTGACTCTATATCATAGCTACCATCATCCTTAAATATACCTTCTATCTTACCATTATATAAAAATATGGCGTCCTGACCTGGTTTAATAATAAGTTTGGAGTCCTTCTTTATCTCATTATTTGACCATTTCCAAAATAGCACATCATCTCTGTACTCTTGCCACTCTACCACATTTAAAAACTGATTTGAAAATAAACCCATATTACATATCCTCCTCTACAATGTAATTATATATATATATATTGTGTTTCTAAGATGTCATTGTCATAGGTATCTTCACAAGTAACCTCTTGGTACTCATTATATCCTGTATATGCATTATCCTTATTATCTTCTCTGGTAAATATGTATCCTATTATAATAAGTGCTATAATCGCTATAGCTATTAGAGCTATCTTTATAGGACTCTTAGGATATTCGCCTTTAATCTTGCCTGTCTGTCCGTTAATCAACACTGTATAGCTCTTATCCTTATATGAATATGCTGTAGAGTATACTGGTAACATAACGTACTTATAGGATTCTCCAGAATAGTGAACATTTAATACTATATCCTTTACCTTATCATATCTTCTTCTAACATCATTAGCTACATCTTGACGCAATTGGGATTCCATCTCTCTTACAGCATCTTTATGTCCTTCTTCTAATCCTATGCTGTAATTTTCAGACATATGCCCTGCAAAAAAGCTAGGTGAATAACCTTCTAGTTGTTTGAAATCATAAGGCTCTAATCCTGAAAACAGTCCCTTTTTAAATCTTGTAGAAGCTGGTACCTGAATATCGTCAAATAATCTGCTAACGTGTCCTCTTGTATAATACCAATCTGTTTCTGTACGAGATTTTCTATTACCTTCATTATCTGTGTAATATTCAGTTCTATCACGTCCACCCATAGCCTGATAGTTGCAACTTGTATTAGCATCAAAGGTCCAATATGGCACATATATTCCCTGAAAGCTTCCTGCTTGATATAATCTTTTAAGTTCACCTGGCGCAAGCCATTTTTTCTTAATCCATTTAGCAAAGCTATTTCCTAATTCCTTTTTATCTAGTTTAAATGGAATCACTCCATCTGGAACCAATGTAGTCTCTTGCTCACTTGCAAGAACATAGGTAGAATCGCAATAAGGACACCTTGCCGCCGTCTCATTACCAGCCACTTCCATATGTGCTCCACATCCGCTACAGACCATAGTCTTTGATTCTTTTTGCTCTGCTTTAATACTTCTTCTATCATCTAATGTTAGCTTATGTTCTTCTATATTATCTTCTTTTATAATTTCCATTGTGGAGTCGCAATTAGGACATTTTAAAGTCTGTGTTACTGGATCAAACTCCATAATTCCATTGCACGCCTCACAACGATATTGATTATCTTCCATCTCGCCCTCCATAACATGCTTTAAATCTGCTCTTTATAAAAAAGCAGATTATGCAGAATAAACCCAGCAAGAAATGCTGGGTTTATAAAGGATACTATTGTAATCCCATGCTAGCCTTAAGCGCTGCTAATTCATCATCTACTGCTGCTTTTGGCTCTTCGGCATCATACTTAGCGGCTAAATCTGCAGTCTCATCAACTGGTGCTGCA
>CAZOUU010000182.1:0-3736 GCA_964583045.1 uncultured Lachnospiraceae bacterium
GGAACAACTCTTGGTAATTCACTTAGAAGAATTATGTTGTCTTCGTTACCAGGAGCTGCTGTAAGCGCTGTTAAGATTAAAGGTGTACTACACGAATTCAGTTCAATACCTGGTGTTAAAGAGGATGTTATAGAAATCATCATGAACATTAAGGAATTGGCTATTAAAAACAATAGTTCAACTAATGAACCTAAACAGGCATATATTGAATTTGCTGGCGAAGGTGTTGTAACTGCTGGTGACATTAACGTAGATAGTGACATAGAGATAATTAATCCAGATTTAGTTATAGCAACTCTTAGTGGACCAGACGCAAAGCTTGATATGGAACTTACAATAACTAAAGGCAGAGGTTATGTAGGATCAGATAAGAATAAGAATGAAGATGCATCTATAGATGTTATAGCAGTTGATTCTATATACACTCCAGTTGAAAGAGTTAATTTAACTGTTGAAAATACTCGTGTTGGTCAGATTACTGACTATGATAAGCTTACATTAGATGTATTTACAAATGGTACATTAGCTCCTGATGAATCAGTTAGTTTGGCAGCAAAGGTATTAAGTGAACATCTTAGCCTTTTCATCGATCTATCAGAAAATGCAAAGATTGCAGAAGTTATGATAGAAAAAGAAGTTGATGAGAAAGAGAAAGTTCTTGAGATGAATATTGACGAATTAGAGTTATCTGTTCGTTCATATAACTGTTTGAAGAGAGCAGGAATTAATACAGTTGAAGAACTTACTAATAAGACGCCAGAATATATGATGAAGGTTCGTAATTTAGGACGCAAGTCATTAGAAGAAATTTTACAAAAATTAAAAGAACTAGGTTTATCTCTTAATAATAACGAAGAGTAGACTTTCACCACATAGGCTGAAGGATAAGTAGGCAATGTGAAGATCCGCAAAGGGTAAGGAGGAAATTTATAATGGCAATGTACAGAAAACTTGGTAAGAAACAAGACCAAAGAAAAGCGTTATTACGTAATCAAGTAACACAGCTTATATATAATGGTAAAATTAAAACAACTGAAGCAAGAGCAAAAGAACTTCGCAAGATAGCTGAAGGACTTGTTACTTTAGCAGTTAAAGAGAAAGACAACTTCGATGAAGTTACTGTAAAAGCTAAGGTTGCTAAAAAAGATAAAGATGGTAAGAGAGTTAAAGAAGTTGTAGATGGTAAGAAGGTTACTGTATATGATGAAGTTGATAAGACAATCAAGAAAGACCAACCATCAAAGTTACACGCAAGAAGACAAATGCTTAAGGTTCTTTATCCAGTAGTTGAAGTCCCAACTGATGCAGCTGGTAAGAAAGCAGGCACTAAAAAAGTTGACTTGACAGAGAAATTATTCAATGAATATGGTACTAAGTATGCAGGACGTAATGGTGGTTACACTAGAATCGTAAAGATTGGACCACGTAAAGGTGATGCAGCAATGGAAGTTATCATTGAGTTAATCTAGTAATGAAAAAGAGTGACTGATTTATATCAGTCACTTTTTTAATTAATTCACTTTGATATAGAAGACTGAAATTTAGTTAATTCATTTCATATAAGAATGGCTTGTATTAGGAGAAGTATTATGAGTATAGTAAGTATTAAAAACTTAATATATCAATATTTTAGAAGAGATGATAAGGGTGAAGTAGAGGAGATAGTAAATGCCATAGATGATGTAACCTTAGATGTGGAACAAGGGGATTTTATTGCCATTTTAGGACATAATGGTTCAGGCAAGTCTACTCTTGCTAAACATATTAATGCACTTCTTAAGGCTACAGAGGGAACAGTATACATAGATGGTAAAGATTGTGCTAATGGGGATAATGAATGGGATATTAGAAGAGAAGTGGGTATGGTATTTCAAAATCCAGATAATCAGATTATAGGAACTATAGTAGAAGAGGATGTAGCATTTGGACCAGAAAATTTGGGTGTATCTACAGAGGATATATGGAATAGAGTATTAGAAAGTCTAGATACAGTAAATATGGCAGCATATAGTAGTAGCTCACCAAATAAATTATCAGGAGGGCAAAAACAAAGGGTGGCTATAGCTGGTATACTAGCTATGAAACCGAGATGTATAGTGTTAGATGAATCTACAGCTATGCTGGACCCTAAGGGAAGACAAACAGTATTAGATGTAGTAAATAGACTAAATAAAGAAAAAAATATTACTATAATATTTATAACTCACAATATGGAGGAAGTATTATATGCTAATAAAATATATATTATGAACCAAGGAAGGATAGCTCTTTGTGGTACTCCTAGAGAGGTATTTGCAGATAGAGACAAGTTGCTTAATTGTGGTATGGAATTGCCTGAGATTAGTAAATTGGTATATGGATTAATAGATGGAGGCTTAAGTATAAGTCCTGGCACTATGACAGTAACTGAATTAGGAAATCAGTTGTATAAATATAAGGATAAGATAAATTATAAGGCAGATAGAGTACCTAAGGTTAGTAAGGCTAAAGTGGCTATAAATCCTAAGAAGGCAATAATACTTAATGAGGTGTCTTATACATATTCGAAAGGCACTGTGGACGAAAAAAAAGCTTTGGAGGGTATTAACCTTAGCTTTGGGAAAGGTGAATTTGTAGGTATAGTAGGGCATACAGGTTCTGGAAAGTCCACTCTATTGCAACAATTAAATGGCTTGTTGAAGCCGGAATCAGGCATTATATACTATAATGGAGAAGATATATATGACAAGAGTTTCGATATATTTGAATTAAGAAAAAAAGTGGGATTAGTCTTTCAATATCCAGAATATCAATTATTTGCGGAGACAATATTTGATGATGTTGTATTTGGACCTAACAATATGGGTTTGACCAGACTAGAGGCACAAAAGAGAGCTTTTGAAGCTATTGATCAGGTGGGACTAGGGGATGCCTATTATGATGTATCTCCATTTCAACTATCAGGAGGTCAAAAAAGGCGAGTAGCCATAGCGGGTATTATAGCTATGAAACCGGAATATTTAGTGTTAGATGAGCCAACAGCTGGATTAGATGCTAATGGCAAAAAAGAGATATACACCTTACTTAAGACACTTAACCAAGATAATAATATGACTATAGTAGTGGTATCTCATTCTATGGAAGATATGGCCGAATATGTAGATAGAATAGTGGTAATGAATAAAGGCAAGGTGAAGTATGATGATGCACCAGAGGTTATATTTTCCTACGGAGAAGAATTAGAGAAAATGGAGTTAGCAAAGCCTCGAATTACTTATATATTACGAGATTTGAAGAAACAGGGTTATAATGTAAGCACAGATATATATACAGTAGATAAAGCATTGCAGCATATATTAGCAAAGGTAGTATAAAAACTGTGTAGTACGGATTAAGAGGAAACAAGATGATTAGAGATATAACTATAGGACAATATTATAGAACTGATTCGGTAATACATAGGCTGGATCCAAGAACCAAGCTGGCTATCACATTTTGGTATATTATTAGTTTGTTTATAGCTAATAATATATATGCTTACTTATTTGCTATGCTTTTCTTGAGCGTATATATATTGGTATCGAATGTCCCACTTAAGTACATATTAAAGGGTCTGAAGCCCATTGCATTTATAGTGATATTTTCGGTGGTTTTAAATCTATTAACCACACCGGGTGAGGAAATATATAGTATATGGAAGCTTAGTATTACTAAACAGGGTATAGAGATGGCAGTATATGTGGCTATACGCTTGACA
>CAZOUU010000183.1:0-3713 GCA_964583045.1 uncultured Lachnospiraceae bacterium
ATGGTAAATGTATATTATGTTGGTACCTATACAGATAATAATGCTGGTTCTACAGATCCAGAGAATGAGAAATTAAGTAGTAAGATGTGGAAGATATTAGCAAATGAGGCTAAACTATCTGATAGATTAAAAGAAGAAGGTAGTAGTCTTATTAAACAATCTAAAGATGGATATTATCCATATGCTATAAGTAGTACTACTCATGATTATTTATATAAGGTATATATGAATACAACTAAGTTAAGGAATCAGGATATGTTACATATATATGTATCTTATGAAGATGATGATGATGATTCTAGTAACAAATCTTTTGCACCAAACAATTTATTTGGTAGAGTAGATGGAAATAGTGGATTTAAAAACATTGCTACCAATGCTATGTGTTTTCCTATGCAAGAGGGTGTAATTAATAGGATGGAAGACTATGAGCAGACAGATGAATTAGGAAAGCTATTTAGAGTCAAAGTGGAACTAACTACGGATGAAGGCGATAATGTAAGACTATATGGTTCGAGAGGAGGTAACTAGATGATATTATCTAAGAAACAAAGACGTAAAAATAATGGTTCTAGTTTTGTTATGGTTATTGTTACATTAGCGTTTATCAGTATACTAGCTGCCGCCGTAATCGTTGCCATAGGATTGGCTTATAGAATGAAAGCTATGAATATCCAAAGTAAGAACAACTTCTATTTTCTAGAGAAATCTTTGGATGAGATATATTCTGGTGTAGGTAGTATAGCAATTAAAGATTTACAACAGGCTTATGATGAGACAGTAGAGGTTATGGTTTATTATGATACAGAGAGTAAAAGTTATGTAACACTTCCAGAGACAGCAGCTAATAAGCTGTTAAAAGAGAAATTTATATATTATGTGTATCATAATGAGGAACTGCGCCAAGCTAATTTATATAGTACTTTAAATAATTACATATCTGATCCTTATGATGCGGTTCTAAATCCTTATGGAACTGAGTTGTTAAATTTAACTGATCTAGCTACTAAGCTTGCTAGTGACGGTACTAGAGTAACTATTAAGAATGTAGTAGTTAAGAGAACTACTAAGGATGATTATGTACAGACTATAGCTACAGATATGTATATTAGACAACCGGATTTTGATGTAAACTTTAATGGTATGGCTAATGATTTAAGTTCTTTGTATGATTATGCAGTAGTTGCTGATAGAGGCTTAGAAGTTAATAATCGTTCTAAGGTATTAGTGGCAGGCAATGTATATGCGGCATCAGACTATTATAACAAGGAATATGATAAGACAGATGCAGATGGTGGAAATAATAAGAATAGAGTGTGTACATATTCTGTTCCTGTTCCAACCGATGCAAATCTATTAGCTAGATATAATGCCTGTGATGGTATATCACAAGGTAGTATGAATTCTGGTATATATGTAACAGATGCTTCTACTTTATTAGTACAAGGTGATAAAGTTATAGTTCCAGGTACTATAGCAGCTTTTGATGCTAGTACTATTACTATGACAGCAGGAGCCTTTACTACAGTTAATCCAGATGATCTAAATGATATTAATGATGTGTGGTGTGATAATATAGTACTTGGTGGTCACGCCTTAAGTGGTAGAGCATCCAAAGTAGATATAAGAGCTAATATGTACGTACAAGATGATTTGGAAGTAAATGCGGATGGTGCTAAGGTAAGCTTATATGGCACATATGAAGGCTATAACTATTCTCAACAATCAGATGCGTCCTATATGACTATAGTTCCTTCAGCATTAGATGCAGTGGATAGTAGTAATAAGGCAGACCCTTCTAAATATGCCAAAGCACATACCGGTAGTAGTGCCATAGTGGTTAATGGTCAAGGAACAACCCTTGATTTATCAGCCCTTCAAGAATTAGTTATAGCTGGTAAGGCTTATATAGAGACTACCAAGTCGATAACTGAAACAAAAGGCAGTGTAACAAATAACAAAGGTGAAAAAGAAGATATAGTTACTAAGACATATTCTTATGTAAGTAATGATGCAAGTGCAGATGAAGTAGAAGTAAGTGACTATGTAACAGGTGAGTCATTATCTATAAAGAGTAATCAGTTAGCTTATATGCCTCTATATAATACAGCAGGTATAAATGGCTACAAAGCATTCTTAACTCTTGTTAGCTCGCATTGCCCAGCAGGTAGGGAATATCGTTTCGAGGATGAATTAAATCAAATGACACCTATAGTTACTTATAAGCTAAATGGTGATACATATAATTTCTTTAACTTTACTAATGATGAGGTTAAGAGTAGTTATATAGCTAGTTATGCAGCATTTTTAAAAGACACAAATTCTTCACAGGAATATGTAAATGATATATTAAACTATGACAAATTTAAGGTAGAGAATATTACTTTACCAACGGGTGAGATATACTCATCTGGTGCTATTACAGCCGTAAAGGATACAAGTGTAAGCGTAACAGCAGCTAAGGAATTTAGTGATAATTTAGTTAGTAATAAAAATAATATATCTGCTTATTCTAAATTAAAACAGATATCAGACGAAGATAATGATAAGTATAAGGCGTTAAAGTTTAAGCTTAGTACTAAGTTAACAACAGAGGAGACATCAGAGCTTAGAGGATTAAACAATGATGAGATAACTCCTATTAATACATATATTAATGTGTCTCTTATAGGATCTGATCTTGATGCAGTACACTATGATGGTAAAGTTATGAATACTGGAAATAAGGTATGGATATCTGATGGAGATATAAACATTACTGCAGATGACTGTAATAACGAAGGTGTAGTAAGAGGTATTATTATCTGTAAGGGTAATGTTACTTTTGAAGCACCAACTAGTGGTACGGATTCTAGTTATGTTAAGAAATTTGAAGGATTAATTATGTCTGGTGGTAAAGTATATGCTGATCATGATATGACCTTTAATGCAGGTGCTACTATAGTTAGAAATATTCTTAGTGAAGCAGCAGCAACTGAGGGTAAAGAAGGTGCAGAGGATTATAGTGATATCTGTAAAATATTTAAGTCTTATTCAGATATATTAGGTAAGGACTCTAATGATAAGACAGGTACAAGTATAAGTGTTATTGGAACCGCAGACATATTAGGCTTCGAAAATTGGAAGCGTAATGTAATAGAATAGGCGGTGGAATATGAAGAGAAGATATGATAAAAAACTTAATAATAAGGGCTATACACTTGTAGAATTGATTATAGTTATGGCTATAACATTGGTTTTATCAGCTATGTCATTTGTAACCTTGGGTATATTAAATACTGCCAGAGGAAATGCTTCAGCAGTTGCATTTGATACTGACTTACATAGTATGTGGAAAGAAACTAAAGCTAAGGCTTCGGATACGGCAACGTTGTTAACTTATGATGCTACTGAGGGCTGTTGGACTACAAAAACTAATTTGTTAACAGGTGGTACATATAGTGCAAGCTTTTTAACTAATGCAGAGTTGATGACAAAGTATAACAAAAATGTAACTATTGAATATACTCCAGAGAACGCTGCTTGTGTAGCTCCAGGAACAGATGATCAACATATTATTATTCAATACAATAAGTCAGATGGTACAGTAAAATATGGTGCAGGAAAGTATGATTTTTATTTAATGCGTGGAAGTACAAAAGGAAGATTACTTACTTCGGTAACACTAAATAAGGATTCAGGTAACCACAGTCTTACATCGTCACTTAATAATT
>CAZOUU010000184.1:0-3698 GCA_964583045.1 uncultured Lachnospiraceae bacterium
CCATATTCAGCAGTTCTGTGCATCTCATAGGTACGTATCTGAATCTCAAAGGGTCTTCCTGATTTACCTATAAGAGTAGTATGCAATGACTGATACATATTTGGCTTAGGCATAGCTATATAATCCTTAAATCTTCCGGGAATAGGCTTATACATCTCGTGTATAATACCTAACGCTGCATAACAATCTCTAACAGTTTCTACCTTAATGCGAACCGCAAATATATCATATATCTGGTCTAATGTCTTATTCTGATTAACCATCTTCTTATATATACTAAATAGATGCTTAACTCGTCCATCTATCTCTGCCTCTATATTGGCCTCTTCTATATAACCTCTTACATCTCTTACTATATCTTCTATAAATGTCTCTCGCTCTACTAACCTCTCATCAATCTCAGCTTTTAATTTGTTATATACATCTGGTTGAAGATATTTTAGTGATAAATCATCTAGTTCTGTCTTAATCTTAGATATACCTAGACGATGTGCCAAAGGTGCATATATATCCATGGTTTCTCTAGCTTTTTCTATCTGTTTAGCTGGGGACTGATATTGAAGTGTTCTTAAATTATGAAGTCTATCCGCTAATTTTATAAGAATAACCCTTATATCCTTAGCCATAGCTAAGAACATCTTACGTAAGTTCTCTGCCTGTATCTCTATCTTATCCTGTGATAAATTTAATTGTGTAAGCTTAGTTACACCATCTACCAATAAAGCTATCTCTGGTGAAAATTCTTCAGAAATCTCTTCTACCGTCATAGCGGTATCTTCTACTACATCATGCAATATACCTGCAACTATAGTCTCTTTATCAAGTTCTAATTCTGCCAATACAATGGCAACACATAGAGGATGAATAATGTATGGCTCCCCTGATTTTCTACGCTGCTCCTTATGAGCTTCAAAAGCCACCTTATAGGCTTTATCAATCAAGGTAATATCCGTAGATGGATGATATGTTAATATGTGATCTATTAAGTTTTTGTATAGCTCCTGCGGAGGAGTAAAATCTACTGGTGTCACTAATTCTATATCTTGCTTTTCATCTGCCATGTTAATCACCACTCTCTAATCATTATCTATTCTTATTCATCTAATAATATACAACATATAGTTCATTGGTGCAACTAAATAAAACCATATTTATCTATAGTGTAATCCTTTTTTATATATTATATTTTGTGTAATCCTTTATCACTAATTGTACACTTTTTACATCTCTGAATGTATTTATCTGAGGAGTATAAGTAATATTTAACGATATATCATTAATCCAACCATGTAACATCTTGTCACATTCCTCATATCCGAACCATTCTGTCATATTATTTGTGAATTCTTCTGGATTAAAATATATACCCTCTACTGGTACCCCAGTGTCACCTACTAGCTTTAGTTTAATTACGTTTTTATTAGCTCCTAATATCTTAGCAGACGCCACTCTTACATTTCGATAGGCAAATAACGGTTTTTCGTTACCTTTACCATGAGGCTCTAATACCTGTAATTCCTCTACAAATTCTATCGTTGCATATTCCAATGGCATAGCTACATCTATCATCACCTTAGGCTGCATATCTATATCATTAAGCTCACAATCCACATTTAGCTTTTCCCTTAAGCTATCTATGTTACCCTCAAACAAGGTAAATCCTGCTGCCATAGTATGACCACCATATTTCACTAATAATTTTTTAGCATTAGTTAATGCCTCATACATATTGTAATTCTCTATAGACCGTGCAGAGCCTTTAATCAAATTATCCTCAGCCTTTGTAATCACTAACGTAGGTTTATAATACTTATCCTTTATTCTTCCTGCTATTATTCCAGCTAGGCTTTCATGACAATCTGGAATATATACTACTAATACCTTATTATTCTCAAAATCGCCTGACTCTATCTGTTCTATAGCCTTCTCTACGCCTCTAGCGGTCATCTCCTTACGCTCTTCATTAAGGGTCTTAAGTTTCTCTGCCTTTTCTAAAGCGGTCTCATGATTGGTTTCTAACAATAATTCCATACTAAGCTTAGCACTTTCTAGTCTTCCAGTAGCATTTATGCAAGGCCCTATAACAAACCCGAAATGGTAACTATTCAATCTTTTGTCCTCTAAGTTATTTACTTCTAGCAGGCATCTTATACCTATATTTTCTGTATAAGCCATACTTTGTAAACCTTCGTTAACAAAAATTCTATTTTCTCCTTGCAGCTTCACCACATCACATATAGTTGCCATAGCAACTTCCTCTATATATTGATATAAATCCTCCTTGCCCTTGTTCATCTTTACATACATCGCTTCTATTAGCTTATACGCTACTGCCGCACCACATAGCTCTTTAAAAGGATATGTACAATCCTCTTGTTTAGGATTAACTATAGCATCAGCTTCTACATAATTATATACCTTACTACCTTCTTCATCTGTATCATAAGGTATATCATGATGGTCTGTAACTATAACCGACATACCAAGATCTTTGGCATATTTTATTTGCGGTATTGCCGATATACCATTATCACAGGTAAGTATAAGATTTATTCCATCATCAAATGCAGCCTTTATAATTCTATCATTTATTCCATATCCATCATTGATTCGGTCTGGTATCTCATAATCTACATCAGCTCCCATATCCCTTAACGCCTTGTATAATATATAGTTGGACATAACTCCATCCACATCATAATCTGATACTATTCTTATCTTACTTCCCTTGGCTATAGTTTGTAATAACAGTGTTACAGCTATATCCATATCTTTCATAAGGAATGGATCATTAAGGTTCTCTATTCCACCGTGTAGATACATATTAAGATTATCTTCTAACACATCTCTATTTCTAATAATTCTTGCTATAACAGGATCTACCTTATAATCCTTGCTTATCTGGGCAAAATTACTGCTTTTATTATATATGGTCCATCTCTTAATCATACTTTACTCCTTTAAAAAAGCAATAGGGACATAGCACCCGGCTAGTCCCCATTGCATACTTGATTATATTCTACTTGCTAGCTTTCTTAGCTACCTTCTTATTACCCGATTTTTTCATCTTAGTCTTAAGTATAAACCATATAGGTCCTGTAATACATACCGAAGAATAAGCACCACATACTATACCTGCCATTAATGTAAGAGCAAACTCTTTAATTGCTGGAACACCCATAAAGTATAATATAAGAACCATTACAAATGTAGTTAAGGATGTATATATAGTTCTAGTAAACGTCTGGCTAATACTTTCATTTACTATTGTATCAAGCCCTACTCTACTAGCGTCCTTAATTGCCATATTTTCACGAATTCTATCAAATATGATGATGGTTGCATTAATAGAATAACCTACTATAGTAAGCATACATGCTATAAATGTATTACCAACTGATAATCTGCATACTGAATATAGCGTAAATACTACTAATACATCATGCAATAATGCAAGCACTGCACTAGTACCAAACTTAATATCATTAAATCTTATAGCAATATACATAGCAGCTGGATTAGATCCAGAAAAAAATAACATATTTATACAGTCACAAATAAGTGCACATTCCGAATTAGCATGGATATTAAATTGCTACACATATATTGGTGAACTAAGCAGGATGACCCAATATAAAGAAAAATCTGAAAAACATAACACAAACATTAATGCTGGTTTATTTACCTACCCGGTTTTA
>CAZOUU010000185.1:0-1181 GCA_964583045.1 uncultured Lachnospiraceae bacterium
GGTAATAGTTCTATTTGATGGCCTAGTCTCACAACCATATATAGTAAATGTCATCTTGCCACCACCAGTAATACCCTCTATATATATAGGATAATCTGTAGTATTTACAAATTTAAAGTTCTTATATGTACCTGCTATAGCAGCATCATATGACTTAGGTACATAGCTAGCTGGATATGAGTGAGGCGATCTAGCAGTTACCTTAAGCTCTGCCTTGACTACAGCCATATATAATGTGGAAGTAACCTGACATATACCACCACCATAGCCTTGTATTAATTCACCATCTGAATATTGGCCAGCTTCTTGATATCCATTATCTGCATTAAATGGTTGTACAGTTTCATACATATCAAATTCTTGGCCTGGATATAACACCTTTCCATTTACATGCTTTGTACCTACTGCTAAGTTATTATCACGACTAGCTGGTCCGCTATAAGTAGTACTATAGCTTCCTAACACATCTACTACCTTTGCAAAATCCTTTTCTGTGTACTTTGGCTGTTCCTCGTCACATACAGCCTCAACTGTAATATCTCCTTCTGACCAACCTGCTTCCATAGCTTTGTTAACTGCATCTATCGTCTCTTCATTCTTAAGTGATATACCCACCACTCCTGGTTCACAGTAAAATTTACCATCTTTTCTAGTTAGCTTAGCCGATTTGGCCTTGGTAATTATATCCTCTGTATCCTCTTCTAATGCTGTAGCTAATAATTCCTGATCTACAGTCTTTGGTGGATTAAGAACAACTGGTTCCTGTTTTATATTATTAATCTCTTTGTAACGTCTTAATATATTGCCTTTACGTCCATAATTGTAAGCCGTCTCTACCGCATCATCCAAAGATACATCTAATCCTATATCTTCAAGCGGTATATTACATTCTCCATTCACTGTAGTAAGAACAAGATTATTCTTAATAATCTCTGTCATATATTCTTCATAGGCAGCATATGCCTCATCCTTAGTAAGACCACTAGCATCTACTGTATCTATATATACACCTTGGTATATGGTACCTTCTGAATTTGTAGCAATACCTCTAGCGCCTTCTTTAACTACTTCATCTTCTGGGTCAACCGTTTCTTCTGAGGCATCCTCCTTCGAACTATCTTCCTCAGAACCATCCTCTTCACCTTTTGTTGCTTCCTCTGTAGTAGCTGCTTCTGAAGAAT
>CAZOUU010000185.1:1191-3676 GCA_964583045.1 uncultured Lachnospiraceae bacterium
CACTCTCAACCTTCTTGTCACTCTCCGTTGTCCCTGCAGCATCTTCATCATCTAAGATATTACCTACACTCTCCAATGTAGTATTTCTAGTATTATATGCATGCACCTCGCTCATAGCAGCCGGATTCATACTCATCATTAAAGTTATAATTAATATACCTGTTATTATCTTCTTCATCATTACTACCTTTCTCAATTCATCTCTACAAAACAAACCATCCCATAACTTCTATATATAAATACTTTTTATTTTCAATAGTAACTCTATTCTAGCACATATATATCCCTTTTCAACCCATTCCTATAATACTGTGATTTTCTACTAATTATTTGACAAAAGCACTATGTTTTTGTATATTTTATGTAATCACAATAATATATATAATATATAAAATATGTCCTTATTAGCTGAAATTAGTTAATAATAGTCCTGCAACCATTGCAATAACTAATAATACTATAATGACTGTTGATAAAGCCTTTTGCTTTTTCTTATTACTGAAATTAAACATATCTACACCTCTTTCTAGAAAGGACTAATCCTATGCATTTTTTATTTTTACCCTCTATAATTATACTTATATGGATAATATCCCATAATGTAAAACGTAGTAAACAATTATCTAAAGAATCCTCAGATACCTTCTGGCAAAATGAAGCTAAGGCAAATAACACCCGTAAGCAGGATATCTCTGGATTAGACTATATATTCATTGATAATACTTCTCTTCCTTATGGTATAAGCAAACAATCCAATATCATAGAAATAGAAGATAAAATCAAATCCCTATCCTCAAAAAAAATATTAAACCTAACTGGTATAACTAATACTGAGCTTAAATTCAAATACGGTGTAGCAAACCTAGATGAACTATCTTCTTATGATGAGAACTTCACCCTGCTTGCAAGATTACTTCACCAATGGGGAAATGCTCTATATCAAAATAATTATATAAATGAAAGCAAACAGGTATTTGAATATGCTATATCAATAGGCTCTGATATAACCTCCACCTACTGTACCCTTGCAAATATATATATCGGTCAAGATTCCATAGAATCAATAGACCAATTATTAGATAGTGCTTCTACTCTTAATTCCCTATCTAAAAGCTCTATAATCAACAAATTAAATAATATCAGAGATTCCTATTGATATCAAGCCTACTAAGGGACATTTATTGTTACATTTTAATGAATTTTTTGTTAAAACCCCCTTAACTTTTTGTTAAACACAGGTCGTACAATGGACATCTCTCACACTGAGGGCTTCTGGCTGTACATATACTTCTCCCATGTGCTATGACCTGTATATTGTAGAGTATCCACTGATTTTCTGGTAATACCTTCATAAGATCTTGCTCTATTTTCTCTGGCTCTTCATTTTTAGTTAATCCTAATTTCTTGCTAATTCTTTTTACGTGAGTATCCACCACCACACTAGGTATGTGGTATATATTACCTCTTATTACATTTGCAGTCTTTCTTCCCACTCCAGCAAGTGCAGTTAATTTATCTATATCGCTAGGAACCTCTCCGTCATATAAATCCAATAATTGATTAGCACATTCTATTATATTTTTTGCCTTATTTTTGTAAAACCCAGTGGAATATATATCCTTCTCCAACTCTTTTAAATCAGCCCTAGCAAAGGCCTCTAAATTCGGATATTTTACAAACAAATCAGCCGTCACTACGTTCACTCTTTGATCCGTACACTGTGCACTAAGCATAGTAGCTATAAGTAGCTGCCAAGGAGTACTGTAATTCAAATAGCATATATACTCTGTGCTATAAGTTTGATTCAGTATATTTACTATTCTATCCACTCTAGATGGTTCACTATCTATCTTACGTATCAAGGTCAGCCTTGCATCATTTGTAAGAGGATTTCTATTTTCATAATCATATAGGATATACATATCCTTTTTATATTTTCTGCCCAATATAATACTTATTGCTTCATCTAGATTCTTTAGAAAATCTGGTCTAGATTTTAGATTCTCACGCAAATACAAATCACAGGTCATAAGCTCAGATAATAGCTCTATATCACACTCCGTATTTTCCTTTAAAAAATCTCTTAATATAGTATATCTTGCAACTCTCTTATGAGCTATTCCCATGTACCTATTATTATCGTAATACATAGCCAGCTCATAGTAAAGATCATACGGTGCATTGAAAAATGTAAGCACATATTTAAGAGTATATACAAATTGATTACTGTTATAATATACCTCCAGCATCTCCTCCACCTTTTTCAACAATAGCATATCCCTAAAGCTAATCCACTTAGTAGCTTCCACTTCATAAGGTGGATAATCATGATAAATAAGTTCATATTCTTCACGATTATCATACATATAAGAACCCTTTAATACCTTTAGAAATCCCATCTGCAGCTGTTCTGGCTGTAAAGCATATGCCTCGTTAAAGGATTTAGTAAATGTATCATAATCCTCATAAGGTAATCCTGCTATTA
>CAZOUU010000186.1:0-3422 GCA_964583045.1 uncultured Lachnospiraceae bacterium
AACGCTCCATTGTATAGGTGCTGCCCCTCTGTATTTAGGTAACAGCGACGCATGTACATTTATACATCCATACTTAGGTATGTTTAGTATAGACTCTGGTAAAATCTGCCCAAAAGCAACTACTACTATAACGTCTGGATTAATACTATTTATTAAATTAACACTTTCCTCATCTCTAACTTTAATAGGTTGATAAACAGGAATGTTGTATTCTAATGCCTTTTCCTTAACAGGAGTATACTGCACTGTTTTGCCTCTACCCTTTTGTTTATCTGGTTGAGTAATAACTGCCGCTACCTCATGCCCTGCATCTATAATCGCCTGCAATGTATTAACAGCAAAATCTGGTGTACCCATATATACTATTTTCATATCTGCCTCCAATAATCATCTCTGTTAATTACTAATCCTCTAGTCTTTTAAAGGTGCCTTCTTGGGCTACATCTTTATATAGTACACCTTCTAAATGATCTAGCTCATGGCATATTGCTCTAGCCAATAATTCCTCACCCTCTACTGTATACTCATTCATATTCTCATCATAGGCTTTACATATAACGTGATTAGGTCTAGTAACTATTGCACTCATACCAGGGATACTTAAACATCCCTCGTCACCTGTCTGCTCACCACTTCGTTCTATGATAACCGGATTAATAAGTGCTAGTGGCTCACCATCTCCTACATCTATAACTACTATTTTCTTTAAAATACCTACTTGAGGGGCTGCAAGTCCTACACCATTTGCCTCATACATCGTATCAAACATATCGTCAATTAGGTCTAGTATTCTAGGTGTTACCTCTTTTACATCCTTACAAGGTTTTCTTAATATGTCATCTCCATCAACTCTAATTTTTCTTATTGCCATCTCATATCCTCCTAATACATATTCATAGGGTTAAAATCAAAGGCTATCATAACCCCTTTATAAGCTTCATTATCCTCAGTATAGCTCTCTACATAATCCTTTACCTTAACTAATTCATTATACAGAGCATTTTTAATATATACAACCCTTCTATTAAGGTCCTTTACCTTTGATATAGTCGCAACTGTAGGTCCAATAATAACTATTTCATCCTTATATTTTCCCTTTAAAATACTAACTATATCCTCTGCCGCTTTATCCACTATATTCTCTGATTTAGATACCATAAATATAACTAACATATTCCATATAGGCGGGTAATTCATCAATTCCCTATATGCTATTTCATTCTCATAAAAATCGGTATAATCCTGATGTGAGGCTGCCACTAACGCATAATTATCCGGATTATAGGTCTGGATAATAACATCTCCTGCTATATCTCCTCTTCCAGCTCGACCCGCTGCTTGTGTAAGCAGGTCAAAGGTCTTCTCACCAGAACGGTAATCATTACTAAACATAGATAAATCTGCTAGCAAAATACCTACTAGGGATACATTGGAAAAATCATGTCCTTTTACTATCATCTGGGTTCCTATAAGGATATCTGCTTCTCCAGAGGAGAACTTAGATAATATATCGTCATAACTATTTTTATTTCTTGTAGTATCCATATCCATTCTAAGAGTTTTAACTCCTGGAAACATCTCTCTAACTTGTTCCTCTATCTTCTGTGTACCAGGATTAAAACCGCCTACATATTTGGAACCACAGGCTTTACATATCCTGTCATATGTTTCGCTATATCCACAATAATGGCACATTAATTTACCATTATTATGAATAGTTAAAGACACATCACAATGAGGACACTTCACTACTTTACCACAACTTCTACAAGATACAAAGCTTGAATATCCACGTTTGTTAAGAAATAACATAATCTGTTGTTTCTTTTCTAATCTATCTCTTACTAAGGTCTGTAATCTCTGGCTAATAGGACTGCGATTTCCTGTCTTCAACTCTTCTCTAAGATCTACTACCTCTACATTTGGAAGCTTAGCATTGGCAGCTCTATCATTCATATTCCATAATACATACTCCCCTGCTTTTGCTTTATAGTAACTCTCAACGGATGGAGTAGCCGAACCTAAGATAACTGAAGCGTTACACATAGCAGCTCTTTTTATTGCTACTTCTCTAGCATGATATTTAGGAGGCATATCACTCTTATAACTACCTTCGTGTTCTTCATCTATAATTATTAATCCTAAATCATTAAAAGGAGTAAATAATGCCGATCTTGGTCCAATAACTATATCTACTTCCTTTTTCTTTGCTCTAAGGAATTGATCGTATTTCTCACCAGCACTTAGTTTTGAATTAATAACTGTTACTCTATCCCCAAATCTATGTCTAAATCTCTTAACGGTCTGATAAGTAAGGGCAATCTCTGGAATAAGTACTATAGCCTCTTTTCCTTTACTAATCACATGCTCTATGGCCTCTATGTACACCTCTGTCTTACCGCTTCCAGTAACTCCGTGCAGTAAATAAGTCTTATATTCTTCATTATCGAAATCACTATTAAATTCATCTACAAGATGTTGCTGTGTATCATTAAGTATATGAGTTATACCTTCCTCACCTCTAGATTTAATAGGATTTCTTCTTATAGTATCTGTTTTTATCACTATAACCTGTTCTTCTTCTAATTTTTTTAAGGTAGCAGCTGATATATTTAATTTGCCAACTACTAAGTCATAAGGCAATACCTGTTCCTCTATAAGTTCATTCACCAGCCTTAATTTCGCCTTACTTCTTTTACTATAATTAGCAGTTATAGTTCTTGCCTCTTCTAAGGTTACATTCAGTATTACTGTCTTCTTCTCTACATTCTTTATTCTTTTTTTAACGGGCATAACCGTTTTAAGAGCATTAATCATAGTGGAACCATAATTACTTCGTATATATTCTGCTAATTTAATCAAAGTTGATTCTATTACAATGCTGCCTTCTACTATACTGTCTATAGATTTTATCTTATCTACATCATAGTTAGGGGTATCACTAATTCCTACCACATAACCCTTTCGCATAGTATTTCCTTGTCCAAAAGGTATAAGGACCTCTGTACCCAAGGTTAATTCCTCACGCAAAGAATAGGGTATTTCATATTGAAATACCCTATCTATCGCCTCATGTGAAATATCTATTATTATATCCGCATATTTTACTAACATCCTCTTCCTCCAAAATCTCTCTTATAAGATCCCTTTCATCCATATGATGCTTCTTACCCTTTATCTCTTGATAATCTTCGTGACCTTTACCAGCAAGAACTATAACATCTCCTGCTTTTGCATTCATAATGGCATATCTAATAGCCTCTTTACGATCTATTATCTCTACATATTTGCCATTAGTTTTATTAAATCCTATCTTAATATCATCTATGATATCCTGTGGTTCTTCATCCCTAGGATTATCTGATGTGATTATCGTAAGGTCAGCTATCTTACCAGATACCTCGCCCATCTCATATCTTCTT
>CAZOUU010000186.1:3432-3658 GCA_964583045.1 uncultured Lachnospiraceae bacterium
TATCTTAGAACGATTACCACCACAGCCAAACAAAGAAACAAGTCTGCCTGGCTTATAGTCCTTAAGTGTAGTAAGTATACTCTCTAAGCTTACTGCATTATGCGCATAATCTATCATAATAGTAAATGAATCAGATATAGGAATAAGCTCTACTCTTCCCTTTACCTTTATCTTAGTGAGTATATCCTCTATTACATCTATAGCTACACCCATCTCATTAGCTATG
>CAZOUU010000187.1:0-3656 GCA_964583045.1 uncultured Lachnospiraceae bacterium
GAGAGAACGTGAAGAGAAAGATTGTTTGACTAATGTGTGGTTTTGAATGTACAAAAGTACATTTTAAATAGAAGAAGTTTACTTAGTAAGCTTCAAATAGCTTTCGCAAAGCGAAAGACTATTTATTCCTCGATAGCTCAGTGGTAGAGCGTTCGGCTGTTAACCGAAATGTCGTAGGTTCAAGCCCTACTCGGGGAGTTTTTTAATTTAATATAAGGTCCCATAGCCAAGTGGTAAGGCAAAGGTCTGCAACACCTCTATCACCAGTTCAAATCTGGTTGGGACCTCTATCTAAGAGTTTGAAATCTTTATTCGATAAGGATTTCAAACTTTTTTTGCGTTTAATTATTTTTAGAATAGGGGCAAAGAGCTTTTATTTAAAACAAAAGTAAGTATTTTGTAAGGTAATATATAAATGAAAGTAACTATTTTAAGTTATAGTTTGTACATATACATGATTCGTTAAAATTATATATGGGGAGGATTTATGAAGAGAAGAAGAATGTCTATGGGAGAGAAAATAGCTCAAGGTATTATATTAATAATTTTTATGGTATATGTAGTACTATTGTTTAAAATAGTCTTATTCAAATATGTATCTATACCATATTTATGGAGTAATGGCATAGTAAAGGATTTTAGAGGCTTCAATATAAACCCCATATATAGTATTAGAGATTTAATGCGAGGTTATGTGGGTACTAGCAATTTTATAAAGAATATAGCAGGAAATATAGGTATATTTATTCCGTTTGGATTAATTGTACCACTTATGTTTGACTGTGTAAGAAAAAGAAGTGTGGTATTTGCGGGATTTATACTTAGTGTAGTCTTTGAGACTGTACAATACATATTAGCATTAGGGATAACTGATATAGAGGATGTAATATATAATACCTTAGGTGCAGCTATAGGTATAGGAATGTATGCTGTTATTAGTAGTTTGTATAGAAAAGAAATTGCTAAGAAGATAGCGGGAATAGCCACATTGGCTGTGCTTGGTGTAGGAGGAATATTAGCCATATACTATACTAGTGCCAGTATTATTACAGATGTAAAGTTTGAATATGTTAATAAAGATATTCTAGATGGCTTAGAATTAGAAGCAGAGGATATAAATGGTGGAGTAACAAAATATGAAAAGGGTAAGATTACTATTGAACATGCGGTATATTCAGATGATTCAACAGATGAATATACTACTGTGGAGGATACCTACAATATGACTGATGATACCAGGTTATATCTAGAGGAAAATCAAGATATAATGCAAGGCAATTCATTAGTTAAGATTATATCCACCTACAGTGAATTGTCGCATGTTCAATTTAGGAAAGAGCTAAAAAGTAAAGATGACCGGTGGGTTCATCTGTGGCTGGATGGTGATAATGTAAAAGCTATTATAGTGGATAAATATATATATTAGGGAAGACTGACTACCATATTCCTAGTATAGCTTGTAGTATAAGGCTTACACCAGTTATTCCTATCCAACAGCATAGTCCCATAATAATAGGTTTTCCACCAGTTTTAATAAGCTTTACTATGTTGGTATTAAGACCTATGGCAGCCATAGCAAGTACAATAAAGAATTTGCTTAAGGTTTTAATAGGTTCAAAAAAACTTATATCTATCCCACAAGAGGTGGCGATAGTTGTTATAACAGAGGCTAATATAAAGTAGATGATAAAAAATGGAAATATTTTTTTGAAGTCTACTTTTTTGCCGGAATTCTTTTCACGTTTTGTTCTGAAAAAGGCAAGAACTAAGGTAATAGGTATGATGGCTAAGGTTCTAGTTAATTTTACAGTAACAGCCTTATCTAGCGTTGCAGTACCTAGATTATACATACTATCCCAGGTTGAAGCTGCAGCAGTAACAGAGGAGGTATCATTTACAGCAGTTCCAGCAAATATACCAAAAGCATTTCCGGAGGTTTGTGAAAATCCAAGGATGGTTCCTAGATGTGGAAATATAATAGCGGCCAATACATTAAAGAAAAATATAACAGATATGGCTTGTGCCACCTCCTCGTCATCGGCATCTATAACTGGTGCTGTAGCAGCTATGGCAGAGCCACCGCATATGGAGGAGCCTACGCCTACTAATGTGGATATCTTAGAAGGTATGTGCATAACTCTGTGCAATACATAAGATATAACCAAAGAGGTAGATATAGTTGCTAGAATTATAGGAAGGGATTGCTTTCCGGTCTGCAATATAACCCCTAGATTTAGTCCAAAGCCTAACAGTATAACTGCCCACTGTAATATTTTCTTGGAAGTAAATTTTATACCCTTATCTAAGGAAGACTTGTCTTTAATGAGTAAAGTAATAATCATACCTATCAGTATGGAGATAACGGGTCCTCCTATAATAGGGAATAGTTTGCCTAAGAACCATGATGGTACTGCAATAAGCAGGCATAATAAAAATCCTTTGTAGTTTTCTTTTATAAAGCTCATATATTTTCCTCGTTTCTATTTTAGTCTTGAAAAAAGTATACCATTATATTACAATAAGTTAAAATTATTAATTATTATATAAGGATAAGAATATATTATGATAAATAGCTATATAAAATAGTGTATTTGATATAATTATAGGGATAAAATTACCTTTTATGAAGTGGAAAGGCTTAGGAACTAGGATGTTAGATTTTAGAATGGATACATTTATTCAGGTTTGTAAGGATATGAATTATACAAAGGCTGCAAACAAATTGAATATTACTCAGCCAGCAGTGTCACAGCATATTAAATATATAGAGGATTATTATGGTGTGAAGCTATTTGCTATGGAAGGAAAAAAGTTATATCTTACAGCAGCTGGTAAAAAGCTGTATAAGAAACTGGTTACTATGCAAAATGATGATAAATTATTAAGGACTCAGTTGTTAGAAGAAGTGGAGGGGAAGAGGAACCTAAGCTTTGGAGTGACTTTAACGGCGGGAGAGTATGCAGTAGGAAAGGCACTAGCTATATATCTTAAGGAAAATCCAGATGTAAATGTAGAGATGGTGGTGGAGAATACACATACTCTTATGGATAGAATAAGAGAGGGAAGTATAGATTTTGCTATAGTTGAGGGACATTTTAACAAAGGAGAATTTGATTATAGTACTTATTCCAGAGAGAGATACATAGCAGTAGCCAGTCCATATTATGTATTTAAAAAGAGGCCAGGCAGGGTAGAGGATTTACTGGGAGAGAGGATATTACTTAGAGAGAAGGGCTCTGGTACTAGAGAGATATTTGAGAAGATACTAGAGAGTCGTAACTATAGTATAGAAGATATAGAAAACAAAATAGAAGTCAGCAGCATTAATGTAATAAAGCATTTGGCTATGGAGGGCATAGGTATTACATTTTTATATGAGGTGGCTGTTAAGGAGGAGTTAAAGGAGGGAAGGCTGATTAAGATTAATCTTAAGGATTTTAATCTAATTCATGACTTTGATATGATATGGAATAGGGGCAGTATTTTCACAGAATACTATAGTAATATGTTAAATTACTTAAGTAGATAGAATTTAGCTACAAATTTTTGGAGTTTTGGAGTATAATAGGATTGTTGTGGAAAAATGCTTGGATAGCTCAGTAGGTAGAGCGACGCACTCGTAATGCGTAGGTCACCAGTTCAATCCTGGTCGGCGG
>CAZOUU010000188.1:0-2996 GCA_964583045.1 uncultured Lachnospiraceae bacterium
CTACTAAATCTACCTTTGCACCAGTCTCCTTAGCAATAGTAATACCTATACATCCAGAACCTGTACACATATCTAACACTCTATCTTCTGTATTAGTATGAGCTATTACCTCTTCTACTATAATCTCTGTATCCTGCCTAGGTATTAGAACTCCTTCTTTTACTAAGAAATTGTAGCCGTAAAACTCCACATATCCGAGTATATATTGCAAAGGATATCTACTTGCTCTCTCCTTAATAAAGGTCATATAAGCAGCTTCTACAGCTTTATTAACTTCTTGATCCTTATTAATTATAATATAGCTTCTATCTACTTTAAGCACAGCCTCTAGCAATATTCTAGCATCATACTCGCTGTTGTCTACAGCTGCCTTTGATAAAATATCTGTACCTAGCCTTAATAAATCGTCAATATTGCTCATATGCATCATCCTTCTTCAAGCTGACCTTTATTAAGCTCATCTACATAAGTCTCCCAATCTAGTACAGCTTCTACAGACTTAATAGCAACCTCCATCATAGCATCCTCTGGCTCTCTAGTTGTAAGTCTTTGAACCCACATACCTGGTACACTAAGTATGTATATACATTTGTTATCATGCTTCCCTGCAAATTTAATAAACTCATAGGATATACCTGCAATAACAGGTACTAAAAGCACTCTATAAAGCATTCTTAAAAATGTATTATCCACATTAATAAACATAAATACAATTATACTTATAAACATAACTATAAATAAAAAGCTTGTTCCACATCTCTTATGATATCTTGAATGCTTCTTTACATTTTCAACAGTAAGTCTATCTCCTGCCTCTAAGCAATTAATAGTCTTATGCTCAGCACCATGATACATAAATACTCTTTTTATATCCTTCATCTGAGATATAGCCGCCACATAGCCTATAAATATAGCCAATCTTAATACACCTTCTAATATAACTATAATATATCTATTCTTAATTACATCACTTAGAAGTCCTGTAACAAATGCGGGTAACAACATAAAAATTCCAATAACTATTACTATAGAAAGTAGTATAGTAAAGAATATTTCAGCATTTTCCGATGCCTTACTATCCCTTTTATCTTTTTTATTCTTTTTAGTTGCTCTTTTAGAAGCTTCTGCTACTACATCTTCCTCTTGCACCATCTCTTGGGCTTTATCATCTTCTACAGGTGTTTCTTCTTCATAAAAGCTCGATGAATATGTAAGTGTTTTAATACCTATTACCATAGACTCAATAAAATTAACCACACCTCTTAATATAGGTAACTTTAATATCTTTATCTTATTACCTATTGCTTCATAACTATCTATATTAACTTCTATATCTTTATCTGGTTTACGAACAGCAACTGCATAAGTCTCAGCATTTTTCATCATAACGCCTTCTATAACAGCCTGTCCTCCTATAGATACTTTTTTCACCAATATCACCTCTTAACTATAATACTGTACTATATGAAAAAAGGTTGAGATATTCAATCTCAACCTATTATCATCACTAATTTGCTTGGTTAACACCATATTTACGATTGAATTTATCAATACGTCCACGTGCTTGAGCTGCTTTTTGTTGACCAGTGTAAAATGAATGACACTTAGAACAAATTTCAACGTGAATGTCTTCTTTTGTTGAACCTGTAACAAATTCATTTCCACAGTTACAAGTAACCTTTGCTTGATAATAATCTGGATGTATTCCTTCTCGCATTACTTTCACCTCTTTATACGTAATATAAAATCTCTCTATACAGTCAGCATACGTATATGCTAATCTACATAATCACACAGCTTTTAAATTGTAACACAGCAAATACTAAAGTGCAAGCATTATTTAATTTATTTTTTTGTGTTAAAAAGCTTACCTTCTGCTACCCAAAGAACGTTTTATAAGTTCAATAAATTCTTCATTATTCTTAGTTCTGGTAAATAATCTTATAACCTCTTCTATACTGTCTTCTGATTTTTGTCCACTTATCTCTTTGTGAATAGCATATACCGCTTCTCTCTCATCCTTTGTAAGCAGCAAATCATCTCTTCTAGTACTAGAACGAGCTATATCTATAGCTGGGAATATACGCTTTTCTGATAATTTTCTATCTAGTACAAGTTCCATATTACCTGTTCCCTTAAATTCTTCAAATACTACATCATCCATCTTACTTCCAGTTTCAATTAATGCTGTAGCTAGGATAGTTAAGCTTCCACCTTCTCTCATATTTCTGGCAGCACCAAAGAATTTCTTAGGCATATGAAGAGCCGCTGGATCTAAACCTCCTGTTAAGGTTCTACCTGAAGGTGGTACTGTAAGATTGTAAGCTCTCGCAAGTCTTGTAATACTATCTAACAATATAACTACATCCTTACCATATTCTACAAGTCTCTTGGCTCTCTCTAATACCATCTCAGACACACGTTTATGGTGTTCAGGCAATTCATCAAAGGTAGAATATATAACCTCTACATTTGGACCTTCTATAGATTCTCTAATATCTGTAACCTCTTCTGGTCTCTCATCTATTAACAATACAATAAGATGCATATCCTCATAAGAAGTACTAATACTCTTCGCAACCTGCTTAAGTAGTGTAGTTTTACCGGTCTTTGGTGGTGAAACTATCATACCTCTTTGTCCCTTACCTATAGGTGCCATAATATCCATAATTCTCATAGGTATAGTTGCATTTGCATTTTCTAACTTTATTCTTTCATTTGGAAATATAGGTGTTAACTCTTCAAATTTCTTACGTCTTATTGATTCTCCTGGGGACATATCATTAACACTTGTTACATAATATAATGCAGAGAACTTTTCATTCTGAGCCTTAACTTTTATATTTCCTTCTATTATATCACCTGTTCTAAGGTTAAATCTTCTTATCTGGGAGGGTGCCACATATACATCCTTCTCACCTGGCAAATAATTATCGCAACGAATAAATCCAAATCCATCACTCATTACCTCTAATATACCTCTTGCTTTAACCCCA
>CAZOUU010000188.1:3006-3656 GCA_964583045.1 uncultured Lachnospiraceae bacterium
CCCACTATCTAAATTGCTATCTAAACCACTCTGATTATTGCTTTTATTTTCTCTGCTATAGTGACTTCTATCATCACTTTTATAGGTCTTTTTTACATCTTCTCTTCTAGTATTTCCTTCCCGTCTTGATGTATCTTCAGGATGAGAACTTTCCTTCTTAATAGTACTAGAATTATCTTGTTTTTTATTAAGTTTTTCAATTAATTCTGCTTTTTTTAATCCAGTTCTGCTTTCTAATCCTAATTTCTTAGCTTCTTCTCGTAACTGAACCAAGGTCATTTTCTCGTATTCCATATGTATTCCTTTCTATTTTGTAAGTAGTGGGTAATATATAGACAACATAATTTCTAGAATTTCAAATACTTAAATTATATTTTTAGAGTATAGCACACTTTTTTTGTAAGGTAAACATTAACTTGATATAAAACCCTACAAATGTTATTATATTTACTAGTTAATTACACTAAATATATTATACATATGAAGGAGAAAAAATGGACGTTTACGAAGAATCATTGTTATTACACGAGAAATTAAATGGTAAAATTGACACTACTGCTAAATGCAGCGTTAAATCCAGAAAAGACTTATCCTTAGCATATACTCCTGGTGTTGCCGAACCTTGTAGAGTAATTGCTGCTGATAAGGAG
>CAZOUU010000189.1:0-3618 GCA_964583045.1 uncultured Lachnospiraceae bacterium
TATGTTAAATGTGCTGGTGACTGTGAGGTTGCAAAAGAAAAATATGAATATGTAGGTCCTAAGGATTGTAAATTAGCACTTAATAATCCGGGAGGTGGAGCAAAGGCTTGTAGTTATGGCTGCCTTGGGTTTGGAAACTGTAAGGCGGTATGTCCGTTTGATGCTATAGAGTTAGTAGATGGTATAGCTGTAGTAGATAAGGATAAATGTAAGGCGTGTGGTAAATGTATAGCTGAATGCCCTAAACACCTTATTGAACTTATTCCAGAGACCTTAGAGCAGATGGTAAAATGCAGCTCTAAGGATAAAGGTGTAGAAGTTAAGAAAGGTTGTAGTGTAGGTTGTATTGGTTGTGGTATATGTGCTAAGATATGTCCGACAGGAGCTATTACTGTGGAGGATAATGTGGCTCATATAGATGCCGAAAAATGTACTAATTGTGGAACTTGTAAAGAGAAGTGCCCAGTTAAGATAATTAGATGATGGAGTAAAATTGCATTACCAATAGCAATATAGATACCGACATCAGGGAGTGAAATAATGACATATATTATATACATAATAATAATCCTTACCTTTATTTCGGGTGTTTTGATGTTTGTCAGTTTAAAATTAAGAAATCAATTAATGTTTTTATTAAGTAAGATAACTAATTTGTTACTTATTCTTGGGAGTCTTATATTAGCCATATATAATATGTGTATAAGTAGATTTACATTAGCACTTGCACTTATACTTATATGTTCTATGTGGATTATAGTATTTTGGTATATTCCGGGAAATAAGAAGTGGTAGAATAAAGAAAAGTGTAAAACTAATTATAGGTTAAATATAATTGGTTTTGCACTTTTTTATTGTCTCAAGTTAAAAAGAGTTTGTATTATTTGCCGTATATATATTTTATAAAGTTAATGGAGCCTTCTAGGTTCTTAGGAGTTCCTGGTACAATTAGGTATACTGGACTATAGTCCATATCCCAGGATTTCACCAAATCGGTATTTGTTATATCTATGGCACAGTCATATAAGTTGCCTTCTGAATTCTTAGCTTGTGCTATATCACCATCTATAATAGATCTTATATCAGAATGCGTATCCTCTGGGAAGGTATAGGATATAGGGAATGGTTCATCTAGGTTAGCTAAGTAGTCTAATGTATATTGGTCGCATATAATGACATCTAACATATCTGCATGAATGTAAGTAAGGATGTTCTCGATATCAGAGTGGCTTCCGTAAGTATATAAGGCTTCATTACTGGTAGCATCTAGAGTATGATTAGTAGTTATACTGATGCTGGCATTTTTATCGGCATCATAGTAATCTCTATAGCCATTCTCTATATTAACAGATAGATAAGTAGGTTCATCATTGGCGTTAGAGGTCTCGTTTTCTGTGGCATGATGTACTTCATAACAGGTTAGCTTATATGGCAGATTATTATAATGTACAGTGCACACAATTGAAATAGTAGCTATAATGGCTATAAATGCTATGATAACATACCATTTATAATATGAGAAAAGGTAGAAAAAACGTTCTTTACCATGTAGGCTATTAACCTTTTTCTTTTCAAACTCTAGCTTGACCCTTCGGCGTTCTTTTCTAGACATAGAATGTAGTTCTAAGGGATCTAATATACAGTCGGTTATGTTAGATGTAAAACTATCTGCCATAGCATGCTGTGGTTTAATAACTAGTTTCTTTCGTTCTTCCTCAGTCAAATTCTCTGTAGTTGGTGTTTTAGTTTCTTCATTACTATTATCTATATGGTTATCTTTCATATTGCACCTCCGTAGCTTTTATATTGTAGCATAAAAGTAGCAGCTTTGTATGGATGTTTATGAAAAATTTATAGACTTTATAAAATTTTTATATTATATATAAATTTTATGTAAAAGCCTATAAAATCTAAAATCTAAATACTAGTATTTTCAAGAATTTTATTATATAATGAGGTCATGTTAAAAATTAGTGAGGATATTATATATGAAGAAATATGTTATTTTTTCGGATTCAACGGCAGATTTACCAATAGAGTATATAGAAGAACATGAGATAGTTAATATACCATTGTATTATAATATGGGTGGAGTTCTATATGGTGGAGATATAGATTTATCAGTAAAGGATTTTTATGATAGGATGCGAGGTGGTGAGATGCCAACTACTACAGCCTCGAATCCGGCATATATATTAAGCAAGTACAGAGAATATATAGCTAAGGGATATGATATTTTGCATATATCTTTTTCTTCGGCTCTATCAGGAAGTTGTAATAATGCCTTTGTAACAGCTAGAGAACTTAGTGATAGTAATCCAGAGGCTAAGGTTATAGTTATTGATTCTTTATCAGCTTCTTTAGGTGAGGGTCTTATGGTTTATAAAGCCGTTGAGCTTAAAGAAAAAGGTAAGACTATAGATGAGGTAGTTCAGTATATAGAGGATAACAAATTACATTTTTGTCATCAATTTACAGTAGAGGATTTGAATCATCTATATCGTGGTGGAAGAGTAAGTAAGGCTACAGCAGTATTAGGAACGATGATTAGTATTAAACCTATACTTCATGTAGATGATGAAGGCAGACTTGTACCTATAGGTAAGGTAAGAGGTCGTAAGAAATCATTGGTTACTTTGGTAGATAATATGGAAAAGGCTATGAACGGCTATGATAATGATGTAGTTATGATATCCCATGGAGATTCTATAGAGGATGCTAATTATGTAGCATCTCTAATAAAAGAGAGATTTGGTATAGAGAATATAATCATTAACCCGGTATCCCCTACTATAGGTACTCATTCAGGACCAGGTACCATAGCATTGTTTTTCATGGGAGAGACTAGATAATATAGATACCTTTTCGAGAACCTGCATATAATATAGTAATACATTCTATTTGGAGGTATTACTTTGAAATTTTCAGATTTAAAGCAAAAGGAAGTTATTAATTGTAAGGATTGTAAAAGATTAGGAAATGTAATGGATATTGAATTTGATGAGCATAATGGTCAGCTGTGTGGTATCATAGTGCCAGAAAGCTTACATTTCTTTGGATGCTTCGGTATGGCTACATACTATTACATAAGATTTTGTGATATAATAAGAATTGGTCCGGACATTATATTAGTTGATATAGATATAGCAAAGACCATACATAAATGTAAAGATTAAATACTAAGAGGAGGAGGGTATTATTATGAAATGTCCTTTTTGTGCGGACGATAATACGCGAGTAATTGATTCAAGACCTGCTGATGATAACAATTCTATCAGAAGACGCAGGGAGTGTGATGAGTGTGGTAGAAGATTTACCACTTATGAAAAGGTGGAGACCATTCCCCTAATTGTAATTAAGAAAGATAAGATAAGAGAAGCTTATGATAGAGCTAAGATAGAATCAGGTGTACTTAGATCATGTCATAAGAGACCTGTATCGGTAGATGACATAGAGAAATGTGTAGATGACATAGAGATAGCTATATTTAATTTAGAACAAAAAGAAGTAGATAGTTCAGCCATTGGAGAAATTGTAATGGATAGATTGAAGGATCTTGATCAGGTTGCATATGTTAGATTTGCATCAGTTTATAGAAGATTTAAAGATTCAAATTCA
>CAZOUU010000190.1:0-2135 GCA_964583045.1 uncultured Lachnospiraceae bacterium
AATGCGTGGATTGAGAGCGTGGATGGTAATGAGATTACATTTTTCTATAGTGATGTACATAAGACATTAAAGTGTGATAATAGCGTAAAGGATATAGTGGCAGATAGTGTAGCCGATGTTACTATAGATAATAGTGGTATTACAGCAGTCACCATGGATAGTGAAGTAGTTAGTGGTAAGGTACTGGCTATTACGGGCGAACAGATAAGTATAGAAGGAGTTAATGAACCGCTTAGCTTAGATGATAATTATAAGATATACAAGATATATGGAGAGCTATCTACAGAAAAGACAGCTAAGATATTAATAGGTTATTCTACTACGGACTTTGTTGTTAAGGATAATGTAATACAGGCTGCTTTAATTACAGAGGCACCTAAGGCTGAGAATATTAGAATTGTACTAAATACAACAGATTATCAATCTCTTACACATACAGATGTATCTGTTAGTGCAGATAGTGAGATTACAGTAACAGATAGTAGTAAAAAGACCAGTACCATAGCACCAGAAGAAGTAACTAAGATTACCCCTGATAGTGCATTATTTGGTTCAGGAGATAGAATAGTTCTAAGCACAGCGGTAGAAAATGGTCGTATAAGAATAGATTCCATAACCAGAAATATGGGTGCTCCTGCTTATAGAGGAAATATCGAGATAGCAAAGACGGATGATGGGTTATATGTGATTAATGAGCTTCCACTAGAGGAATATCTATATGGAGTAGTGGTAAGTGAGGTGCCTTATACATATAATGTAGAAGCCCTAAAAGCACAGGCTATATGTGCCAGAGGATATGCCTATGCTGCTATGTTAGATAACGAGAGATTTGCTATGTATGGAGCCCATTTAGATGATAGTGTTAGTTCCCAGGTGTATAATAATGCTGTAGAGAATGATGCTACTACATTTGCAGTAAAGGATACCTATGGTATGATTCCTACATATAATGGAGCGGTTATATCACCATTTTTCTTCTCGACGTCATGTGGTACTTCTTGTAACAATTATGATGTATGGGGTGGAACACCTAGTTCTTATCTAACAGATACTATGCAGACACTTACATGTGAGGCAGCTAGTTTGTCAGATAATGATGATTTTCAATTGTATATGGAAAATGCAGAAGTGACTTCAACTATGATTGAAAAGGCTTGTCCATTCTTTAGATGGAATGTTACATATACGGTTGATGGGATGAGTGCTGTAGTAAATGCCAATTTAAAAACACGTATGGAGGCTAATCCAGAGTATTTTAGAAGCATAAATGCTGAGGGAGATTTTGTTAGAGAAGCTGTAGCCACTATAGGTAAGATCACAGATATATCTATAGATAGACGTGGAAATAGTGGTATTGTATTAGAGATGACAATAAAAGGTACTGAGAATAGTATCAAGATAATGGGACAAAATAATGCAAGAGCCATATTTTCACCAGCGGAAGCTGGTATTGTTAAGCAGGATGGATCAGTTACTACAGGATGGTCTAGTCTTCCTAGTGCATTCTATTATATAACTACAGATAGTGAGAACTTTACTATACATGGTGGTGGATTTGGTCATGGAGTAGGTATGAGTCAGAATGGTGCTAACATATTAGCAGGTATGGGATATGATGCAGAATACATACTAGCACATTACTATTATGGTGTAGGCATTTCTAATATATACACTGCTACTACTGATATATTACCTCCAGGAGATACAGAGGCTACTACTAAGGCAACCACCGAGGAAGAGGGAAAAGATGGCTTAAATACAACCGAGGAGGGTGCAACTACAGAGGAGGATACAACTGCAGAGGCGGGAGCGACAACTGAAGCTGCAACGACAGAATCGGTGTATGATACAGATGGTAGTGGTATAGGCGTAAGACCAGTAACTGGCGAGTAAAGAGGGTAAGAAAAAAGTGGGAAAGTATTTGACGAAGAATAGAGAACTAAAAAATTTGAGTGCACATATATTTGCAAAAATCAGAAAAGATTATTTGGCAGCCTTTTCTGCTCAAGCGGCATTCTTTATTTTGCTATCCTTTTTTCCGTTTATGTTATTTATGCTTAATATGACTAAATATTTACCATTTACACAGACAGATGTAATGAGTGCAGTTATAAGTATTATTCCTATGGATTTGA
>CAZOUU010000190.1:2145-3616 GCA_964583045.1 uncultured Lachnospiraceae bacterium
TTCGTATGTGGTAACTATAATTAACGAGTTATATAGTAAGACATCAGGAACTATTGTATCGTTTTCAGCTATATTATTAATATGGTCGGCCTCTAGGGGTATACTGGCTATATCTACAGGACTTAATGCCATATATAGAACTAAAGAATCTAGAAATTATTTTGTGCTTAGATTTATAGCTACCATATATACCTTCTTTATGGCTATCATTATAGTGGTAGTGTTATCTGTGTTTGTATTTGGTAATACTATTCTTAATGCAATTATACAAAAGTATTCTCAGCTTGAGAGTATTGCTTCGTTTATTGTGAGTATACGTACGGCAGTAGGTATCGTTGTGTTGGTGATATTCTTTATGCTAGTATACAAAAAACTTCCTAACAGAAAGGGAAGAAAACGTGACGAACTACCGGGAGCTTTGTTTACCACTACTATATGGTTAGGACTATCGTATCTGTTTTCTATATTTATAGATAACTTTACTAATATATCCTATACTTATGGTTCTCTTACAGGTATTATTATTGCACTTATGTGGTTATATATATGTATGTATGTTATGCTGCTAGGGGCAGAGATTAATTACTTTTTACAAGAGGGCTACTTGACACATCTTAAAAAAGTGTTAAAATGTAGAAAGTAGATTTCATAAGATGCCATTTTATAAGTGGTGATTATATATAAGATTGTGATGGTGCAAGTAAGGTACGTTTTCCTATCAGAGAGTGAGGATCATCGGCTGCAAGTCCTCTAGGTTCAGATTTACCCCAGTTTTCACACCGGAGTCCTATCCTTGAAATTATGTAGTAGAGGATGGCGATTGGCATACGTTATAAGCTACTAAGTGCCTAGTGTATACTAGGAATTAGGGTGGTACCGCGATATAGTTTCGTCCCTTTGTGGATGGAGCTTTTTTTAATGCCCAGATTACCTAAAACTTATATTTTAAGAAGGAGATAATTATATGAAAGAGAAATTGCAAGCTATTAGAGAGGAAGCTCTAAGTAAGATAGCAGAAGCTAAGGATGTAGATACACTAAATCATATCAAGGTATCTATATTAGGAAAAAAAGGAGAATTAACAGCGGTTCTTAAGGGAATGAAAGATGTATCTACAGAGGAAAGACCTATGGTAGGTCAATTAGTTAATGATACAAGAGCTGCTATAGAAGAGTGTTTAGAAAAAGAGAGAAAGCTACTTGCTAATGCAGCCAGAGCTGAGAAGATGAAGAGAGAGACTATAGATGTTACTTTGCCAGGCGTAAAGGTAATAAGAGGTCATAGACATCCAAACCAGATAGCTTTAGAGGATTTAGAGAGAGTGTTTATAGGTATGGGCTATGAGATAGTTGAGGGTCCAGAAGTAGAGTATGATAAATATAATTTTGAATTACTTAATATACCAGCTAATCATCCTGCTAAGGATGAACAGGATACCTTCTATATAACCAAAGATATATTACTTAGAACT
>CAZOUU010000191.1:0-1652 GCA_964583045.1 uncultured Lachnospiraceae bacterium
AAGAGATACTCATATTGTCCTTTGATAACCGAGATAAAGTATTATCTATGGCAGAGTATATTAGAAAAACGGTGGAAGAAAATAAAACTGTCTATAATAACAAAGAGGTATCTGTTACTATTACTATGGGTGTTTCTAGAGTTATGCCTGGCGAAGTAGTAGATGACACAATTATAAGAGCAGATGAGAAACTGTATAAAGGAAAGAATAATGGAAAAAACTGTATAATCAAATAATATAAAGAGGTAATTATGAAGAGATATATTATAGTTCTTACTATTCTAATGATGTTTATGTTAACTGGTTGTGGTAATTCTTCACAAGATAAGCTAGTTGATAATCATCCTTATATGGAATATCAAGAGACTACCCTGTACGAGAAAAAAATTAAAGATAGTGATATAGTGAACTTCTGGGTGGATTCTAAGGGTGTGCCTTATGTTATGTTATGTAAAATCACCTATGGAAAAGATAACTATAACGAGATATATACTTCAGCTTCAACCTATAATGATGACGAGGATACTTCTGGCATATTTACTGAAGAAACTATGGGAGACAGAAATTACAATTACGTTATCTACAAATTAAAGGATGGTGAGTTAGAATGGGATAATACATGGAACTATGCGCTTACCAAATTAATGCACGAGTTAGGCAATGAAAAAATGTTAAGGGCATCATATGGTGAAAATGGGAAGCTATATATACTTAGACAGGGTGAAGAAGCTAACACATATAGGGATATATATTCGTTGGGAATAGATGGTACCTATATACAGATACATTTATATATGGGAGCTAACTTAAATGATGATACAGAAAAGTACAACATAATAGTAGATACCTATGGCAATATGAAAATAATATATTTTAATTCTATAGAGGAATATAGCTCTATGGGAAGATACACGGAAACGGGAGGCAATGTAAGCTTTGCAAGTGGACAAGCTCATAGTAATTGGGCGGTAGGTACAGATTATACTTATGAACTATCAAATAAAAGGGTATATGAGTTTGATAATAGAGAATATGGAAGCTATTCTAGAACTATAGAATATGCTGATTTACAAAGCGTATATGATGTAATGGCAGTAGATGAGAACGATAATTTATATATCATTAATGATGAAGGTATAGCTAGACTTAATAAAGATGGTGATATATGGGAAAAGATATATGAAGATGGTATGCACCTTAACTCTAATTTCTTTGTTACTAAAGAGATGATTGTTAGGGATGATAATATATATATATATGGATATTTTAAAGAGGATACTAAATATGCTGTATACAGCTATTCATTGCAGGAGGCTAAACAATGAGATTATTACTAGTAGATGATGACATAGAATTGTTGAATGCTATAACACTTCAGTTAAAAAATGCAGGCTATAATGTAGATACCTGTGATAATGGAATAGATGCAGAATGTTACATAGAAAGTAAATGCTATGATGGAGTTATACTTGATCGTATGTTACCAGGAAAAGATGGTTTAACAGTATTAAAAAATATAAGAAAAAAGAAGATATTAGTGCCTGTTATTCTTGTAACAGGTATGGGTGAATTAGGTAATAAGATAGAAGGCTTAGATGCAGGGGCAGATGATTACATATCTAAACCCTTTGCAGTAGAGGAGCTTAAAGCAA
>CAZOUU010000191.1:1752-3610 GCA_964583045.1 uncultured Lachnospiraceae bacterium
AAAGCAATACAGCCACTACTACATTGTCTAAAAAAGAGAATATGTTATTAGAATTCTTTTTAAGAAATAAAGAACAGGTATTATCAAGAGAACAGATACTATCTAAGGTATGGGGGCTGAATTTGTTTGCCATCTAGAGCATACTCTATGGTAGGAACTAATTCGCTAACATCTGATACCATAGAACGAGGCTTTTTCTTATAATCATCCTGCCCAATATGATTAATTAAATTTTATGTGTTGTTGACAGAGAAAATGCGTGTTATAATTATACTCCGTGAGATTATGTCGCAATATGACAGAACAAATAATGAAGTATAATGGAGGAACTAAGATGGGCGGATTTTTCGGAGTTGCATCAAAAGAGGATTGTGTATTTGATTTGTTTTTTGGAACAGATTATCATTCACATTTAGGAACTAGAAGAGGCGGTATGGCTGTATACGGAGAAAAAGGTTTTGATAGAGCCATTCATAACATTGAAAATGCACCATTTAGAACTAAATTTGAGAAGGAAGTAAGTCGTATGAGTGGTATATATGGGGTTGGATGTATATCTGATTATGAGCCACAACCACTTATAGTACGTTCACACCACGGTACTTATGCCATAACTACCGTTGGTAAGATAAATAACACTGATGAGATAGTAGAGTCAGTATTTGGAGCAGGTCATTCACATTTTTTAGAGATGAGTGGTGGAGACATTAATCCTACAGAATTAGTAGCTGCTGTAATTAATCAAAAAGAGAATATAGTAGATGGTATTACCTATGCACAGGAACTAATAGATGGATCTATGACATTACTATTATTAACTCCTAAGGGGGTATATGCGGCAAGAGATAAGATGGGTAGGACACCAGTTTCTATCGGAACTAAAGATGGTGCTAAGTGTGCTGCATTTGAGAGCTTTTCCTATCTTAATCTAGGCTACAAGGAAGAGAGAGAGTTAGGACCTGGAGAAGTAGTAGTTATGACACCAGATAAGGTAACTACCTTAGTGAAACCAGGTACTGATATGAAAATATGTACATTTTTATGGATATACTATGGTTATCCATCTTCTTCCTATGAAGGTATAAGCGTAGAGAAGATGCGTTATAATTGTGGTGCTATGCTTTCTAAGAGAGATGATGTAAAGCCAGATATAGTTGCAGGCGTACCAGATTCAGGAAATGCGCATGCTATAGGATATGCTAATGAATCAGGTATTCCATTTTCAAGACCATTCATAAAATATACTCCTACCTGGCCACGTTCATTTATGCCAACTATGCAAAGTAAGAGAGATCTTATAGCTAAGATGAAATTAATACCTGTACATGATTTGATTATGGGTAAGAGTCTATTGCTTATAGATGACTCTATTGTTAGAGGAACTCAGTTAAGAGAGACTACGGAATTTTTATATAAGAGCGGAGCAAAAGAGGTACATATAAGATCAGCCTGCCCACCACTTTTATATGGGTGTAAATATATTAACTTCTCTCGTTCTACATCAGAGATGGATTTAATTACAAGAAGAGTTATAGATAAATTAGAGAATGGAAATGTAACTGATGAGGTATTGCAAAAGTATGCAGATCCAGAGACTAAAGAATATGCAACTATGATAGAAGAGATAAGAAAAGAACTTAATTTTACTTCTCTTAGATATCATAGATTAGATGATATGATAGAGTCAGTAGGTATTGACCCTAGCAAATTATGTACTTATTGCTGGGATGGTAAAGAGTAGGAGCGAATACATTTGAAAAGTGTATATATTGCAGAAAAACCTAGTGTAGCAAGGGAATTTGCTAATGCTTTAGGGCTTAAGGGTGCAAATAAAGATGGTTATATAGAGGCTGGAGAC
>CAZOUU010000192.1:0-3583 GCA_964583045.1 uncultured Lachnospiraceae bacterium
CACCACGATTTAAGGCTAGAACTCTGTGGCCTACAATATCTTTTATTTTTTCTTCAAAATCATAATACATTTCATAAACAGTTTTTTCTTCTAGATCTTTTCCACTTGATTTTATTACAGCCTTATTTGCAGATAATTTCCTTATATAGATCCTATATTTTGCATCATCTGAAATTTTTTCAGCTATAATGTCTTGAGCTCCATTAATAGCATCTTCTGTAGTAAGAACTTCTTTTTCTTCATTAATATATTTTTCAGCTTCTTTTAGTATATTAATTTCGCCTTGTTCTAGAATTGTATTGGCTAAGCCTTCTAGACCTTTTTCAATAGCAATAGTTGCTCTAGTTCTTCTTTTTTGTCTATAAGGCCTATAAAGGTCGTCAACTAAAACTAGGCTTTCTGCCTGTAGGATTTTCTCCTTTAATTCCTTGCTTAATTTGCCCTGTTCCTCTATAGATTTTATCACTTGTTCTTTTTTTTCTTCTAGATTTCTTAAGTAGGTAAGTCTATCTAGTAGCTTTCTTAACTGCTCATCATCTAAGGAACCTGTAGCTTCCTTCCTATATCTGGCTATAAATGGTATAGTGTTTCCTTCATCTATTAGATTTACAGCCGCCTCTACTTGTTCTAGTTTTATACCAATTTCATCCTGTAATATTTTAAGAATTTCCATTTTTACTCCTAACTATCTTCTAATAAGCTAAATCAAATTTCTCATGTATTGCTCTAACCGCTTTATCAACATGGGCTTCATCTATTAGAACAGTTACCCTAATTTCTGATGTTGATATCATTTTAATATTTACACCTACATTGTATAGGGCTTCAAACATCTTGGCTGCAATACCTGCATTAGACATCATACCCGCACCTACTATAGATACTTTGGCTACACTCTTATCTACATCTACGCTCTCATACTCGTGGAAATGTCTCTCTATAATCTCTACTGCCTCATCTGTATTATCAACCGCTACAGTAAATCCTATATCCTTTGTACCATTTCTACCAACTGACTGTAAAATCATATCGACATTTATGTTATGACGTGCTAAATGATTGAATAATCTAAAAGCCACACCTGGCTCATCCTTTAATCCTATTAACGCAACTCTTGCCGCATCTTTATCTGCTGCTACACCACTTACTAGCATCTTCTCCATATTTGTTACCTCCTTAACTACTGTTCCTTCTGATGTATTTAAACTTGATCTAACTACTAACTGTACGCCTTGTTTCTTTGCCATCTCTACTGAACGATTATGCAATACTCCTGCTCCCAAAGTGGCAAGCTCTAACATCTCATCATAAGTAATAGCATCTAATTTTCTAGCGTTTGGTACCTTACGTGGATCTGCAGTGAATACACCATCTACATCAGTGTATATCTCGCATACATCAGCATTTAAGGTAGCTGCAAGAGCAACTGACGTTGTATCTGAACCACCACGACCAAGTGTAGTATAATTATCCAACTTATCTATACCCTGGAAGCCTGTAACTATAACTATCTTTCTTTGCTCTAGCTCATTCTTAATACGTTCTCCATCTATTCTCTTTAGTCTTGCGTTTCCATAATCGCTAGTTGTATGCATAGCTACCTGAAAAGCATTAAGAGACACTGCTGGCACACCAAGGTTATTCATAACCATAGCCATAAGAGACACTGACATCTGTTCACCAATAGTATATAGCATATCCATCTCTCTTTTAGGAGGGTTTGGATTCATCTCCTTTGCCTTATCTATTAGCTTATCAGTATATTTTCCCATAGCTGACAAAACTACTACTACATCATTTCCTTTTTTGTAATCTTCAATACATCTATTAGCTACATTATACATTCTCTCTTTATTAGCTACAGATGTACCTCCAAACTTCTTAACTACTAACATATTTTCCTCCTTGTATATATCTACTTTGAAAATAGACGATCTATAATCTTGTGACCTTCAGCAACATATAATCCAGATGCTTTGCCCTCTTTTTCATTGTATAAATATTTACCCACTATCTTATTAGTACTATCATATATCATGAATGGTACAGGATCACTAGTATGAGTACGAAGTGTAATAGGAGTTGGGTGATCTGGTAAAATCATCATTCTTAAATCCACATGCTTCTTTTCACATTCCTCTAACACTATCTTAATAACCCTCTTATCAAGATTCTCTATAGCTTGAACCTTTCTCTCTACACTTCCTTGATGTCCCATTTCATCGGGCGCCTCCACGTGAATGTAAGCAAAATCATAATCATCATCACATAATGCCTTCACTGCTGCCATAGCCTTGCCTTCATAATTAGTATGTAGTCCACCATTTGCACCTTCAACGCTTATATTATCCATGCCAGCACCTACAGCAATACCTTTTAGTAAGTCTACTGCAGATATCATAACACCTTTTTTATGATTTTTTTCTTCAAAAGAGGATAATGCAGGTCTAGTTCCCGCTCCCCAAAACCATATAGAATTAGCTGGGTTTAATCCCTTTTCTTTCCTAGCAATATTAATAGGATGATTAACTAATATATCATAGCTCTTCTTCATCATCTGTCTTAACACATCATCTTTAGGTAAATATTCTCCAATAACCTTACCTAATATATCATGAGGAGGTGTAAGTGGCAATACTTTTCCGTTATCCCATATCGTTAAATGTCTATAGCTGGTTCCAACATAGTATTTATACTCGTCAGTTTCTAATTCTTGTCTCACTGCATCTAATAATACTGCTGCATCTTCTGTTGATATTTCGCTAGAGCTATGGTCTATGATTGTTTTATCTTCATAGTTCTCTTCAGCTTCGCTTACTGTAACAATGTTACATCTAAAAGATATGTCCGTTGGTTTCATATCAACACCTATACTTAAGGCTTCTAATGGTGACCTGCCCGAATAGTATATTTTAGGATCATAACCTATAACTGATAAATTTGCTGTGTCACTTCCTGGAGCCATACCCTCTGGTATAGTATGTACTAATCCCACCTCTGATACTTTGGACAATTGATCCAGCACTGGAGTCTGGGCATATTCAAGTGGAGTCTTATCTCCAAGCTCTGGTATAGGATAATCTGCCATACCATCACCTAATACTACTACATACTTCATAATTTTTGCCTCTCTTCTGTTATATTTGTATTACTACAAAATATAACGGTTTCTCTGCAAATAGCAAAGAAGCCGTTATAGTTTAATCTTAATTACATTTCTACTCTGATTATGCTCTTTACATTAGCTACCTTGTTGATATTCTCAGCAAATTCACCCTCTGCAATAGCTTCAGTAATAAATGCCGACTCATTTTCAACACCATCTGCTTTAACATACAATACATTACCAAATAATTCTTTAATTTGCAACATATCTATATCATCAATATCTTCATCCTTTACTCTGATAAAGTATTTGTGTTTGGCATCCTCTATCTTACCAAGCTCTAATTTCTCCATACTCCAACCTATTTTAACACTAGTTCCCTTGTGTTTCACTGCATCAACAACATCCGATACTACTGCACTAGCTGTAGGTAGCTTTCCTGCACCTCTACCATAGAACATTACATCATCTATTACA
>CAZOUU010000193.1:0-3578 GCA_964583045.1 uncultured Lachnospiraceae bacterium
TATAAAGAATTATACAACACATTAAAAGATTATATAGGCAGGTAATTATAGTATTATAATGTAGGACTATTGCTGAAGGTATATTTTATAAAAGCCTCTAAGCAAGAACGTATCCTAGGTGTAATACTATAATGGCTGCCTATGTGATATTTTAGTGGTGGAACAGACGTATTCCGGTAAATGCCATAGCCATATTGTATTTATCACAACACTCTATAACAGCATCATCACGGATAGAACCACCTGGTTGAGCTACGTATTTAACACCGCTCTTTTTAGCTCTCTCTATATTATCAGAGAATGGGAAGAATGCATCTGAACCTAAAGCTACATCGTTCATCTTGTCTAACCAAGCACGTTTTTCTTCAGCAGTAAACACGTCAGGCTTTACTTTAAATACTCTTTGCCAAGCACCTTCTGCTAATACATCCATATATTCCTCACCTATATAGTTATCTATAGCATTATCTCTATCGGCACGACGTATATCATCTACAAAAGGTAGGTTTAATACCTTTGGACATTGACGTAATAACCAGTTATCAGCCTTTTGACCGGCAAGTCTTGTACAGTGCACTCTAGATTGTTGCCCAGCACCAATACCTATAGCTTGACCGCCTTTAGCATAGCATACTGAATTTGACTGAGTATATTTTAATGTAATAAGGGAGATAAGTAAGTCTATCTTAGCAAGCTCAGGAATTTCCTTGTTAGCAGTAACTATATTTGATAATAATTCGTTATTGATAGGTAATTCATTTCTACCCTGCTCAAAGGTTATACCAAATACATCCTTTTGCTCTATAGGATCAGGTCTATAGGCTGGGTCGATCTCTATTACATTATAGTTACCATTTTTCTTAGCTTTTAATATCTCTAGGGCTTCTGGATCGTAGCCAGGAGCTATAACACCGTCGGATACTTCTCTCTTAATTATCTTTGCAGTGCTTGCATCACACACATCAGATAGACATATAAAATCACCAAAAGAAGACATTCTATCAGCACCTCTGGCTCTAGCATAAGCACTAGCTAATGGAGATAATTCGCCCATATCATCTACCCAGTATATTTTAGCTAGGGTGTCATCTAGCGGAAGACCAACAGCAGCACCAGCAGGTGATACATGTTTGAAGGAAGCAGCGGCAGGAAGATTAGTAGCTTCTTTAAGCTCGGTAACTAATTGCCATCCGTTAAATGCATCTAAGAAGTTAATATAACCAGGCTTACCACATAATACTTTGATGGGTAGGTTTTTGCCATTCTTCATAAATATCTTAGAAGGCTTTTGATTTGGATTACATCCATACTTTAATTCTAATTCGTTCATAATAATATTCCTTTCTCTATAAGTGTTTATTTATTTTTGTTTACTATTCTTGTTTCATAAGTTCCTGTAGATATATCTATATAGCGAACAAATAAGGATACCTTGTTATCTTTGTTTAGGCTAGTCCATAAAGTATTAGTAAATGTATCTATAGATTCATTTATTTCAACTAATTGTGGTTCGCCTTCAAAACTTGGTAGTGGATCACCATCGCACATATAAGTATGTATGAAATGACCTTCTCCAGCTACTGGATTTTTATAAGAAAATGTATATCTGTTACAAGACTCAGGATTACCATTATTACTCTTTAATATAGACATGGAGTAATCATAGCTACCATTTTCTATGTGCATAACACCTGATATTCGAGGAGTATAGTTAGGACCATCTGGCTCAAATTCTCTGCTGCGCAAAGACTGCTCAAAGGTTAAACCTTTATCCATTCCTTCATATATAGTATCAGTCTGGTCGCCATTAGTAACTATGGTATCATTTCCTAATACTCTAACAGGAGCATATATAATTAGACTTGGGTCTACTAGCTTAGAAGGATCAAAGGCTTCAGTTCTTATACCCTTACCCTCTTCTACGAATACACGATTACGACTATTTTCACTACGACCCATTATAAAGTAAGCTGTAACTGCACTTTTGCCATCTACAGATTTGCCTATAACTATGCCTCGGCCAGGATAAGCATTTGTAGATAACTCTGTTGACATTTGATTCATTTTCATTTTCTTTCTCCTCTCAAAATTTGTTATATAGTTTACATAAAATTGTATAATAAAAAACCGACTTCCTGGGTTTTCTATGCCCAGACGGTCGGCTATATATCCATAACTATACTTCATGTGGTTAAATCCACTTCCGTCAGTCGTATATACAATAAGAAAAATTATGGCTTATTGCTATGAACTAGGTAAATCATAGCATTTATAGAATAGAATGACAAGACCTAAAATAGATTTTAACAGGTTTTATGTGCTTGCAGTACCTAAGAAAATATAATATATTTATATGAAGGAAGGTCTACAATACAAAGGAAAGTAAAAGGGTTTGTAAGATGACGGAGCTAGAAGAATATTATAATAAATTTAACGAAGATAAGCGATTAACCAGTAGACATGGACAGGTGGAGTATATTACATCTATGAAATATATACATGATTATATAGAAGAAGGCAAGCTGGTTAGGATCTTAGATGTGGGGGCTGGAACTGGTAGATACTCAGTCAGATTAGCCGAGGAAGGACATACTGTAACCGCTATAGAGTTAGTTGAACATAATCTAGATGTTATGAGATCCAAGAGAAGTAAGGTTAAGGCCTATCAGGGAACAGCGTTAGATTTGTCTAGATTTGAAGATAATAGTTTTGATATAACCTTAGTATTTGGACCTATGTATCATTTGTTTACTTTTGATGATAAGGTGATGGCACTAAAGGAAGCGAAGCGAGTAACGGTAGAAGGTGGAGTTATATTAGTTGCCTATTGTATGAACGAATATAGTGTATTAACCTACGGTTTTAAAGAAAATAATATAGTAGAATGTATGAAGGACAATAGACTGACCGAAGATTTTCATTGCGTAGCAGAACCCAAACATCTATATGACTATGTACGAATAGAGGATATAGATAAACTAAATGAGGCGGTAGGACTAAATAGAATTAAGATTATATCGCCAGATGGTCCAGCTAATTATATAAGGCCTATACTAAGAGAGATGGATGAAAATACATTTAAGGCATTTATGGATTATCATCTGTCTACCTGTGAGAGAGCAGATCTTATAGGAGCAGGTGAACATACTCTAGACATACTTAGAGGATAGAGTATAAATTTGTTTATATTATAGGGCTAATGTGGTAAAATAAAAGGTAGATTAAGGCATTTGGCGGTGCTAAGGAGGAAGTTGTTATGAAGAGTTTGAAGGGTAAGATTATAGTAGCTGTTTGCGTTATATGTATTATATGTATAGGAACCATTTCGGGTATTAGTTACGGGGTGGCTTCTAGCATATTATAAGATAAGACAGATGAGAATATGTTAGTAACAGGTGAGAAGTATTCTAATGAGTTAGATGGCTGGTTTGGTGAACAGGAAGAACAGTTATAACCATATCCAAAGCTGTATATCGTGGTGATGAGCTTATGGGTGTTATGGCAGAGGATATATTTGTAGATACTATTATAGATGTAATTAATAATAATATGTCCCCCATAACTATAAACCAACTTTG
>CAZOUU010000194.1:0-3547 GCA_964583045.1 uncultured Lachnospiraceae bacterium
TGTCTCATTAACAACTACATTCTCTAAAGTATCTGTTATAGAAACCATAGTTCCTTGAGAATATGCTGGTGTAGTGTTAACAACTTGTGTTGCGTATGCTCCTATCGCATCTGTTATCTCTATAGTTGAGTCATCATAAGAGTTGTTACCATCTGCCGTAGTATAACCACTAGCCACAAACGCTCCAACAAGCAACACCGTTGCAATCTTATATGCTGATTTGTTCATTACTCTACCTCCTAAGTAGTAAAACACTTAATTGTTACAAATTTATTACGACTTATTACAAACCTATTATAGCAAAGGCTTTTTTCTTTGTCAAATATATTTACATAATTATACCTGGAAAATCTTTCAAAGTCTATTAAATTTTTATTTAGTCTTGATTTTTCATCATTTTCTGCCAATATATCAAGTTGACATAAACTGATATAACTAGTATAATGTATCTATATAAGAAATGGAGGTTGATGTATATGGATATAACTACTTCAATCGCTAACGCATCAACATCAGTGGCTAGCGGAGCACTTATGGACAAGGTTGGCATTGCACTTATGTCTAAGACACTTGATCAGAATGAAACAGCCGGTAATCAGATGGTTCAGATGCTAGAGCAATCTGTAAACCCTATGGTGGGACAGAATATTGATATTAGATTGTAAAAAAGATATAGCTTTAAGCTATATCTTTTTTGCGTTATACCACCTTATCTTCAAAATATCTTAACAATATATCTACAAGAAGTCTCCTATCTATAGGTTTACTTAAATACTCATCAAACCCCAAGCTCATCATTTCTTGTTCCACTCCGCTTATGGCATTTGCTGTAAGCATTACTACAGGGACATCCTTATAATCTAGCTCCAGTATTTCTCTAATATGTTTCATACATTCTATACCATCCATCTTTGGCATCATCTGATCCATAAACACCATATCATACCTGCATAATCTAGTAGCCGCTATAGCCTCTTCTCCTGAGGACACTATATCAGAAGTTATACCAAATGTATTCAGAATGCCTTCAGCCACCTTAAGATTCACTAGATTATCATCTACTACTAGAACATATACATCATTGAAAGCAATTTTTCTGTCTTGTTCTTTTTTTGTCTTTTGTTCGACTAGTCTTTCGCTGTCTACTATTCTTTGGTCAACTATTACAGTAAATGTAGTGCCTTCTCCATAGGTACTAACAAAATCCATAGTTCCACCCATCATTTCAATGTAATTCTTCGCTATAGATAACCCCAGCCCTGTTCCTTCCACATCTCTATTTTTCTTTAGGTCTACCTGCTGGAAGGCCTCGAATATCCTTATCTTATCTTCCTCTTTAATTCCTATACCTGTATCTTGTATCATGATCTTTATCTTGGCATTGTTATCATATATGCTGAGCATCTCCATTGTTAATTTAACAAATCCTTCTTTTGTATACTTTATAGCATTATTTACTATGTTTATAATAACTTCCTTTATCTTACCATCATCGCCACATAATACACTAGGTATTCCCTCATCTATCCATGATAGGAACTCCAGATTGTGTCTTTCAGCTTCTTTTGACATAGTCACTACTATATTGGTATACAGCCTTTCTATATTATAGTCTCTATATACCAGCTCTGCTTTTCCTGACTCTATCTTGGATATGTCTAATATACTATTTATAATGTTCATTAGATCGCCAACAGAATTTTTTACGTATTCTAAGTATTCCTTGACCTCATCTTTATCGGATTCTGCTATGGCCAAGTCTGTAAAACCCAATATAGAGTTCATAGGAGTTCTTATCTCATGGGACATATTTGCAAGAAATGCTGATTTAGATTCATTTGCCTTCTCAGCTTCATTCTTAAGTGCTATCATCTCATTTGTATATTGATTGATAAAGGTCATATCAAATATCCACACCATATAGCCCTTTAACATCTTCTCTTCTGATAATACGGTCTTACGTACCTCATAATGCTTTCCGTCTACATCTATTACCGCTTCTTCTTTTTGAAACAATTCATCTATTATATTATTTATTTTAAAGGTCTTACCCGCCTTTAGGTCTGGAAACAATCTATTGGTAAATGCATTTGCAAATATAAAATTGTAATCCCGATCAACTACCAAGATTCCATCATTAGTTGCATCTATCATATTATCCTGAGCTAATTGAAGAGTATCTAAAAGCCCATATCTTGTAACTGCTAAAACCAACAAGCCACAAGCAACCAATAATCCCATAGGTACTAAATCAAAGCTTCTAGTTACTAGCTTAGTTAAATATAAAAGCAGTGTAAGTCCTGGTGATACCATAATGACTCCCATAATAAGAAGTCTATTTCTATCAGCTCCCTCGGCTTTAAACCATTTAGAAAAGCAGATAATAGCAAATATCACAATGGTGATAAGGGTAATTCCCATAAAAGCATAGTAAAAAGGTCCTGCTTTTAAAATCATATGTGGAAATAAACCTTCTTCTGAAAATTTTATGGACTTATAATATAGTCCGTGGTGTTCAGCGGTTAATACTAATCCCAATATAGCAGCATCGAATACAAATAGAGTCTTAAACACCCATTTCTTTACTGGCATATGGCAGTAGCCTGTAATAAATACAAGCAAGCATACTAAAGCAAAGCATTTACCTATATATCCAAACTTAATAGCCAATAATGCTTCCCTATAATTATCCGATGCTATTTCAAAGAAATACGCCACCATACTTAAGGCCGCACAAAAGGTACTGATAAATAACACCTTTTGATTCTCTGATGCTCTTTGTTTTGCTACTACAATCACTGCCAAAAAACCAACTATAGCTCCAATCAATTGTACTATATATAATGCCGAATACATATATCTCCCTCTTTCGTACCAAATCTCTACCTATGATTCTAATAATCTCATTATATCCTGTCAATATCCAGTAGCTTAGATATGTCATCTATCTTATGTTCACAATCCACCTTGCCAAATCCATAAGCAGCGTGTATAAATGGTATCCCTGCCTCTGTAGCTGACTTATAATCTCCTAATATATCTCCCACATATACTGGATTTTTAAAGGCATTTCTCTCTACAACCAGCTTTATATTTCCTGCTTTATTTAGTCCAGTTCTTCCCGGATTCTCTATATCAACAAAATATTCACCTAGCTTGTGGGCTTTTAAAAACGCTTCTATATATCCCGCTTGGCAATTACTAACTATGCATAAAGGAAGCTTCAACGCCTTAATCGTGCTCTCAGTGTTGGGATATAATTTCCCGCCATGAATACCAATATACTCATTCTCATATACCATACACCTAGACAGCAATTCATATCTAGTCTCGACTGGCTCCTCAACAAACAGTACGTCAGCTATGTCCTCCATAAGCATACCCATACAGTCCATCAATCCCTCTACCGTCACCCTAAAGCTCTTATTTTCTTTCTCTAAAATGGTGTTCCAAGCCTCAGTTACTTCCTTGCTAGAATCCCATAAAGTTCCGTCCAAATCAAATATAATACTATCCACTATCATATAATCACTCATTTCTATATAAT
>CAZOUU010000195.1:0-3519 GCA_964583045.1 uncultured Lachnospiraceae bacterium
CTTTAGCTTTTTTATCATCTACCATACCACTAACCTTATCAATTAAATCTGGTACCATATCTAATATCTTAGTCATACTATCTTGATTCTTGATATTAACTAGCTTAGTCTGTCCATCTTGAATAACAAGTACTGCACTAGCACTCATCTTACCGCCTAATCCACCTGCACCACTGTTACTTCCTTCTTTTGCAAAAGCACCTGCAGCCACACCAAAGGACACATCTACTAATGGTAATATAATTGTATCACCTATCTTAGTAGGTTCACCTACTACTGTCTTTGTTGTTAAAAAGTTATCCATCCCACTAAACAATGTAGAAACTGTTTGATTAAACTCATTTGCCATAATTATTCTCCTCCTAATAGGTTACCAGCTTTCTTAACTGTAGCCATTAAATTCTTATCTGATATAATTTTAATTACCCACCGTAATAAAAATGCTGCTCTTATTCTTCCTTTGCCTGACATATCTCCTTTAAAAAGCTGCCTTTCAAAGTCTGGAACAATATTAATATTGTCTTTGTATATAGGAATAAGCATTCCCAAAACACCTAATACATAGCCTGTATTTGCTGGATCATCAAGTCCAAACACGATATTCCCTTGAAATTTTCGTGGTCTTATGTATCTAAGTAATTCAAATATATATTTTTTCCCTGCTTCTAAAGCCCTCTTGGTTCGCTTTTGCTTTATAAATTCTATGATAATCTTTGCTTTATCCTTTATGGACTTTGCGGTAGCAAAAGCATCTCTTATAGAATTAATCACTTGCTTAATATTATCTACAAATTTCCTTAATCTGTCAAGGAATTTAACCCTATCCTTATTTTTTCTTGTACCATCATCTTTATACTTGTCTACGACTACATCTTCTTCTGCTTTATAAAATATATCTTCTACCTTTTCATCTAAAAGCTTGTCCAATTCATCATTTAAAGAAGTGGTGGTTGTAATAGGATAAGCATCTGCCTTCTTAACCTTCTTAGCCAATATCCTACCTAGCCATCCAAGTTTCTCATCTACGCTGCTAAATATAAGACTACCTAATACCTTTACCCTATAGATTAATTCTTTATCTTTATATGCTACATCTGCTCTTACAAGAAAAGTTCTCCATATAACAGTAGCATCTCCATCTATTAGAATGCCATTTTCTACTTCACTATCGCACACACCGTTAAATTTATATCTAATAGGCACAAATAAAATGGTAGCAAATAGCAGCAATATTATACCCAATATTACTAACAATATTATACCTATTATTTTTAATATTACTAACAGTATATGTAACATACCTTCACCCTATCCAAAATATTTGCATACATCTATCTCACCTTGAGCCTTAAGCATAGCTTCTACTATATCCTCCAACACTCTCATAGCATCTTCATAGGTCTTAGCTATGCCAACCACATCTATATCATCAGCTATAGTTTTATATTCCTTCTTAAGCAATTCATCATAATCATATATGTTTAGTATGCCATCCTTCCACAAAGGAACTGTAATAACATATGCCTCATCATATATAGATTTATTAGCAGATATACGTCTTATGTATTTTTCTATCTCTCTATTAGTTAATTCACCAGTAAATACTCTATTATGAACCTTCACTAGCAACTACCTCTACTCTCTCATTATATCATTAACAACTGTATATACTGACATTAGCTCACTCTTATTATTGCAATGGTTCAGTGAGTAATCTATATAATCCTTTATCTCTTGCTGACTATTGAAAAATACAGGTAATTCCCCTAATACTATAGCCATAATTGATCTATATATATCCTTACTAGAATCAGCAAATAGGTTAGCAAATTCTGATACCAAGGTATCTTTTACTTTATTAAGATATGCACTATCTACCATCTCGCCCTCGCCAGCTGCTCTATTCAAATCTATAAACAAACTGTTAGATAGTAATTTATCTATAGTATATAATGCATTAAATACACATTCCTCCATAGTAGAGGCAATTATATCCTTATGTTCCATCTGTATATCATATAATAAGCTATCACCAGATAGTATATCTTGGTATAACTCTTCTTGCACACCTTCAAGAGACACTAATAACTCATCTATCTCTTCTGGTATATCCATATCCTCTATATGGCTCTTATATACACCCGCTATAATTCTTCTAGCAGTAAGTATATCTTCGTCTGCTTCCATACTATATGGCACAGCAAGTAGGATAACATACAAATCATTTATAATCTCAACTAGCTGTATATAATTTGTAACTATGCCATTAATCTCTTCCGCTACCTGATTTAGTTTTAAGGATAATGTTTTATAAACATCTTTATCTATCGTTTTGTAATCAGTAGTATCTAAGGTCTTTATAAAATCTGCTATAGCCGGATATTCTTCATAATAGCCATCGGGCTTTTCTATGTTAGCTGTAGTCCTTATCATATCTACAAAATCATCTAGGGACTCCCTATCAGAGTTGGCATATATGGCTAGGGATTGATTTAATATATCGTAAAACTTTGCTTTAGTCATTCTAACTGGTAATTGACTGGTTATCATTTGAAGCTTGCTATTTATAACTACTTTATCTTCATCACTGAAAATATATCTAAATATCTCACTTCCAAAGCTATCTATATCCACATTCTGCTCTTCTTTTTCTAGAACTCTGCCTTCTACCTTATTAAGAACATTCTCATATATCTGTAATGTATCTGTATAGGCTGTAAGTACCTTCATTTTTGCAATAATAGTATTTCTTATGGCATCTATCTGCTTAACATCCTTCTCCCTAGCTGCTCCATCAAAATCCTTATTAACAAAATATCTAAGCACTATATCATCTATATCTTTAATTTTCGCCAAACAATATTCATCCATAGTATCCTTCTCTTCAGACACTATCTCTGAAATAGTATAGTAATTAAGAGCAACTCTTATAGTTCCATAGCCTAGGGTTTTATCTGCCATAATTGAAGCATATCTAGGTAAGTTAACCTCTAAATCTCTCTTGGCTGAAATCTCCTTTAATACCTTCTTTTGTTCCTTGTTCATCTTATACAAATCCTCCTGATTATTTTACGTGAGTATGACTAAATAAATGGTTCTGACAATATGCAAGATTGCCTTTACATTTTGAACAATATCTAAATTCCAACTCTGGATTATCTTCCTTTGTCTGTCCACAGATAGCACATTTATATAAACCTTGTTGCTTTTCCATACTCGCTGTTCTAACCTGTTTCTTATACTTCTTTCGTCTTTTCATCTGCATAGGACTATTTTTCTTATAGTTTCTAGTACTTAAGAAGAATATAAGGAAATTAAGCATAAGCATAATAATAACTACCTTAGTTCCTAAATCTCCAACCAAAAATGTCCATAATATAAATGCACCATCTATATATCCCATATATTTCACTTTGATAGGTATAATCATAAATAATAGTACTCTCATCTCCGGGAAGCAGGTAGCATAAGCAAGAAACATAGACATACACAAGTAATAGGTACTTATGCTAACGCTTC
>CAZOUU010000196.1:0-3498 GCA_964583045.1 uncultured Lachnospiraceae bacterium
AATATGTTTAGTGCATTTCTTCTTATCTCTTCTTCCTTGCCCTCTGGAAGCTCTGGTCCTATAACAGTCTTTGATTCTTCGTTATTGTATTTAGCATCATAATCATAGAAGTCTGCTGCCGCTAGAACTTCACCTACTCCAGATGCCTCTACCTCTACAAAGTTACCTAGCACTGCACATTCTAATTCTCTACCAACTATAGTCTCTTCGACTAATATCTTAGTATCCTCAGCAGCTGCTAGTTTAAGACCATTTATTAACTCAAATCTATTAACAGCCTTACTTACTCCCTTAGATGAACCTGCATTAGAAGGCTTTATAAATACTGGATAATCAAGCTTCTCTTCAACTCTAGCTACCACATTATCCATATTCGTAAGCTGTCTGGATAATACTGGTACATATTGTGCCTGACATACTCCTATGGCATCTACTATAACCTTTGTATAGAATTTATCCATAGATACTGCTGATGCTAATACTCCACAGCCTACATATGGAATACCTGACAACTCAAATAGTCCTTGGATAGTTCCATCCTCTCCATATAAACCATGAAGAACTGGGAATATAATATCAACAGATACAGGATTAGCTCCATTTTCACCTATAATAATTAACTCTTTTCTAGTTGCATCTGGTGACAATGCAGCCATTCTCTTAGAACGTCTCCAATCACCATTTTTGATGTAGTCTATATTGTCTACCAATAACCATTTTCCTTCTTTGGTTATACCTACCAAGGTTACATCATACTTCTCTTCGTCTATGGCATTGGCTACAGTTACCACAGATATACATGACACATCATGCTCTGAGGATCTTCCTCCAAATATAACTAGAACATTCTTTTTCATTAACAGCTACCTCTCTATCTAATCTCTGCTCCGTTTGGCATGTCTTTTTCTGCTGCAAGAGTAGATAAATTACCCTCTGCATCCTCAGCGCACAAAATCATACCCTGTGACTCTATGCCTGCAAGCTTAGCTGGTTTCAAGTTAGTTACTACAACTACCTTCTTACCCACCATCTCTTCAGGTGTATAATACGCTTTAATACCAGACACTATCTGTCTTACCTCGCTGCCTATCTTAACCTGTGAACATAATAGCTTTTTAGATTTCTTAACCTCTTCACAAGCTATAATCTCACCAATTTGTAATTGCAGCTTGTCAAACTCATCTATAGTTATCTCTGGTTTCTTCTCTATATCTATACCAGGCTCTCCTGCCTCTTCAGGCTCTTCCTCCTTAGGCGGACATAAAACTGCAACCTTTGCCATAACCTCTTCTACATCTAGACGCGCAAACAATATCTCTGGTGTACTAGTAACACTAGTTCCTGATGCATAATTACCAAATGTCACTAACTCATTTACTTTTCTAGCTGATGCATTTAACTGTGCCAATATCCTGTCAGCAGTCTCTGGCATAAATGATTTCAATAAGCTGGCACCTATAATAATACTCTCTACTAGATTATATAGTACTGTCTGTAATCTATCCTGCTTGTCTTCCTCCTTCGCAAGTGCCCAAGGCATAGTCTCATCAATGTATTTATTACATCTCTTAAACAACACAAATATCTCGGATATGGCATCAGCAACACGAAGCTTATCCATACAAGTATTTACTTTGTTACGAGTCTCTAATACTACCTTCTTAAGATCCTCATCCACGTCTTCCTTTACATTCTTATTAGTAACCACTCCATCAAAATATTTATTAGACATAGAGATAGTTCTATTAACAAGGTTACCCAATGTATTAGCAAGGTCCGAATTAACTCTCTCTACTATAAGCTCCCAAGATATAAATCCATCATTATCAAATGGCATCTCGTGAAGCACAAAATATCTAACTGCATCTACGCCAAATACCTCTACTAAATTATCTGCATATATAACATTACCTTTAGATTTACTCATCTTTCCATCACTTTGAATAAGCCATGGATGTCCGAATATCTGCTTTGGTAATGGTAGATTAAGTGCCATAAGCATAATAGGCCAGTATATAGTATGGAAACGTAATATATCCTTTCCTATTAGGTGTAAGTCTGCTGGCCAGTACTTATCAAAATTAGGCTCATTCTTACCATCTAGATCATATCCAAGTCCTGTTATATAGTTTGATAATGCATCAATCCACACATATATAACATGTTTGTCATCAAAATCAACAGGAATACCCCATTTGAACGAGGTTCTAGATGCACATAAATCCTGAAGTCCTGGAAGTAAGAAGTTATTCATCATCTCATTCTTTCTAGACTCTGGTTGTATAAAATCTGGATGTGTATTTATGTAATCTATTAATTTATCTGCATATTTTCCTAGCTTGAAGAAATACGCCTCTTCCTTAGCTGGTTCAACCGGTCTGCCACAATCAGGGCATTTGCCATCTACCAATTGAGACTCTGTAAAAAATGATTCGCAAGGAGTACAATACATGCCCTCATAGTATCCCTTATAGATATCTCCCTGGTCATATAGCTTCTTAAATATCTTCTGAACCTGTTTCTCATGATACTCGTCTGTAGTTCTTATAAATCTATCATATGATGTATTCATTAAATCCCATATAGTCTGAATCTGTCCTGATACGTCATCTACAAACTCTTTAGGTGTAACTCCTGCCTCACCGGATTTAATCTCTATCTTCTGTCCATGCTCATCTGTACCAGTTTGAAATCTCACGTCAAACCCCACAAATCTCTTATATCTTGCAATGCTATCTGCTAATACTATCTCATACGTATTACCTATATGAGGCTTACCCGATGTATATGCTATAGCTGTTGTAATGTAATATGGTTTCTTTGCCATTAATACATACCTCCTTCAAAAAAGTCCTTTGTGGCTTATGATGCCAACAACAAAGGCTTGCCTATCTTTACAATTATATTTCAAATTGCAAATGTAAGCAAGCCTTTATTATTATTCCTCTATATATTCCTCTATATTAATATATTATAGATTTTCTCCGTTACTCTCCATAACCTCCTTGAACCAATATCCTGAATCCTTTATAGTACGTTCTTGTGTACTATAATCTACATATACTAGTCCAAATCTCTCATCATAGCCTTGATTCCATTCAAAGTTATCCATAATCGACCAATGCATATAACCCATGATATCTATACCATCTTCGCTAGCTTTCTTAAATTCCCTAAGATATCTAGTTAAGAAATCTATCCTGGCTATGTCATGAACCTTGCCGTCTAGAGCTATCCAATCATGCTGTGCGATACCATTTTCTGTAATAAGAAGTGCTAAATGATATCTCTCATATAGGAATTTAGGCGACCAATATAATGCACTAGGAGCTACCGGCCAGCCTAAGGTATTCTTTGCTGTACCCTGGTTTGTTCCATCCCAATATGCATTGGAGCTGGCTTCATCTCTAGCTGAGTGATCATTATAGTATACGTTAGCACCATAAAAATCAAGCGGCTGCGATATAAAGACCATATGCAGCCCGCCGCCGTGCATAG
>CAZOUU010000197.1:0-3481 GCA_964583045.1 uncultured Lachnospiraceae bacterium
AGGATAAGTATTATGAATATATGTTATACAGTTAAAGAGGTTAGAGATAAGGTTAATGAATGGAGAAAGCAAGGCTTAACTATAGGCTTTGTACCTACTATGGGATATTTACATGAGGGACATAGAAGTCTTATGGATGCGGCTAGAAGGAATAATGATAAGGTAGTAGTAAGTATATTTGTTAACCCTATGCAATTTGGTCCCACAGAGGATTTAGAGAGCTATCCTAGAGATTTAGACAAGGATTCCGCCTTATGTGAGGGGGTAGGAGTAGATTTAATATTCCATCCTGAACCAGAGGAGATGTATGAATCAGATTTTTGCTCTTATGTAGATATGAATGGACTTACAGGTGAGCTATGTGGTAAATCTAGACCTGTTCATTTTCGTGGAGTTCAAACAGTAGTGTTGAAGTTATTTAATATAGTTAAACCTGACCAAGCGTATTTTGGACAAAAGGATGCACAGCAATTAGCAGTTATTAAGAGAATGGTTAGAGATTTAAATGTGGATATTAGAATAAATAGCTGTCCAATAATAAGAGAAGAGGATGGACTAGCTAAAAGCTCAAGAAATACATATTTAAGTCCTGAGGAAAGACAAGCCGCCCTAGTATTAAGTAGAAGCTTAAAGGTGGGTAAAGAGCTTATTGAAGCAGGACAGAAGGATGTTGCTAAGGTAAAGGCAGCTATAACTGCAGAGATAAATAAGGAGCCACTTGCTAGTATTGATTATGTAGAGGTAGTAGATTTTGAAAATATAGTACCAGTGGATACTATAGGTAAGTCAGTATTAGTTGCTATGGCAGTATATATAGGTAAGACTAGACTAATTGATAATTTTATTATAGAGTAGATGTAGATATAGCCAAGGAAAAAGGAGCAGATTATGAATCTAACAATGTTAAAGGGTAAAATACACCGTGCAATAGTAAAACAGGCAGATCTCAATTATGTAGGAAGTATAACTATAGATACAGAGCTTATGAAGGCGGCTGGCATATATGAGTACGAGATGGTGCAGATAGTAGATGTGGAAAATGGCAATAGATTTGAGACATATACTATAGCTGGTGAAGCGGGTTCTGGTATGATATGCCTAAATGGAGCAGCAGCAAGACAGGTATCAGTGGGAGATCATATAATCATTATGTGTTATGCACAGATGACCCCAGAAGAAGCTAAAGAGAATAAACCATATGTAGTATTTGTAGATGAGGATAATCATATTGCAAATGTATCTAGATATGAAAAACATGGACTACTAACTAAAGACTTTACAAAGGAGAAAATATGTTAAAAGGGAAGACTATAGTATTAGGAGTTACAGGTAGTATAGCGGCATATAAGATAGCTAATTTAGCTAGTATGTTAGTAAAGCTTAATGCAGATGTACAGGTTATTATGACTAAAAATGCTACTAATTTTATTAACCCTATTACATTTGAAACTCTTACATCTAATAAGTGTTTAGTGGACACCTTTGATAGAAACTTTCAATATAGCGTAGAGCATGTAGCCTTAGCTAAGAAGGCAGATGTATTTATGGTAGCTCCGGCCTCTGCTAATGTTATAGGAAAGCTTGCAAATGGAATAGCAGATGATATGCTTACTACCACTATTATGGCTTGCAACTGTAAGAAGATAATAGCACCGGCTATGAATACTAACATGTTTGAAAATCCTATAGTACAGGATAATATAAAGAAGCTAGAAAACTATGGTATGGAGATAGTATTGCCAGCAGCAGGATATCTGGCTTGTGGAGATACAGGCGCAGGAAAGCTACCCAAAGAAGAATTGCTATTAGATTATATATTACGAGTAGTTAGATATGAGAAGGATATGGTAGGGAAAAAAGTATTAGTTACAGCTGGTCCTACTAGAGAGGCCATAGATCCAGTAAGATTTATAAGTAATCATTCTACTGGAAAGATGGGCTATGCTATCGCTAGATGTGCTATGGAAAGAGGAGCAGAGGTAACCCTAGTATCTGGAGCGGTAGATATAGCTACTCCACCATTTATGCGGGTAATTAATGTGGTTAGTGCAGCAGATATGTGTAAGGCTGTGTTAGATAATAAGGACAATATGGATATTATAATAAAAGCAGCGGCAGTAGCTGATTATACACCTATAGCTGTTGAAGATGAAAAGATTAAGAAAAAATCCGGAGATATGTCTATTGAGCTAAAGAGAACCACAGATATATTAAAGACTATAGGTGAAGCTAGAAAAGCTAATCAGTTTATATGTGGATTTGCTATGGAGACTCAGGATCTATTAGAGAATGGAAGGACTAAGCTAGAGGCTAAGAATGTGGATATGATAGTGGCTAATAGTCTAAGAACTAGTGGAGCAGGATTTGGAACGGATACCAATGTAGTTACTATTATTACTGAGGCTTCCGTAGAAGAATTACCTATAATGAGTAAAGCAGAAGTAGCTAAAACTATATTAGATAGAATAATTAAGTAAATATTTTTGAATAAATGAGAAGAAAAGGTAGCCTGATGGTGTATAATCATTATGTTACCTTTTTGTTTTGCTTTACTAAGGTACATATTAGAGTTGGAGGTATTTTGATATGAGTTATAAGAAATTAATTAGTATAATAATATGTATACTTTGTATATGTACAGGCTGTACAGAAGTAAGCAGTACCACCTATGATAATACGACAGAGTGTATAGAAGCTAGTACAAAGGAGGAAGCTCTAGAGGCGGTGGATGACAACGGTGTAGAGGAAGTGTTAAAAGAGGAGGCTGCTATAACAGATAGAACAAATAGTAATGTAACTACAGCTCTTAGGGGCAATATGGAGGTGCATTTTATAAACGTGGGACAAGGCGATGCTACATTAGTTACTTGTGATGGACATGCTATGCTTATAGATGCAGGTGATAACAGCAAGGGTACTTTAATTCAGAGCTATTTACAGCATAATAATATAGATACCTTAGACTATGTTATAGGAACTCATCCAGATGCTGATCATATAGGAGGACTGGATGTGGTTATATACAAATTTAATTGTAGTAGCATTATTATGCCAGATGTAGCTAAGGATACAAGAACCTATGAAGATGTAATAGATACAATTAATAATAAGGGCTATAAGATTACTAGTCCAGTAGTGGGTAGTAGCTATAGTATAAGGGAGGCAGAATTTACCATTATATCTCCTAACAGAAACTATGCTAATGCCAATGATTGTTCAGTGGGCATAAGACTTACTTATGGAAATAATTCATTTTTGCTAATAGGGGATGCCGAAAAAGAGGCTGAGGAAGATATGCTTAGAAGCAGCCTAGATATATCGGCAGATGTATTAAAGGTATCTCATCATGGAAGCAAAACCGGTACAAGTACAGCTTTTCTCGATAGAGTTAATCCTAGAGTAGCGGTGATAAGTGTTGGATCTGGAAACGAAAGGACAACGAAAATGATACAAACATAAATGTAGAAATCCCTTGAAATAA
>CAZOUU010000198.1:0-3444 GCA_964583045.1 uncultured Lachnospiraceae bacterium
AACCTGCTATGGTAACTCCATCAAATGCCATATAAAACCTGCTTTCTCATATTATACTAAATGGGACAGAAGAAATCCTCTGTCCCAAACAATTTAAATTGTATTATATAATTCTTCGTATTTGTTTGCTGATGCTCCCCAAGAGTAATTCTGTTTCATAGCTCTCTCTTGAATACCGTACCAGCTATCTCTATCATTATAATATACCTCTTTGGCATAATTAATAGTCTTAAGTAATTCCGCTGGACTATAGTTAGCAAAGCTAAATCCTGTACCTGTCTTCTCATATTCATTATATGGTTCAACAGTATCCTTTAATCCGCCTGTCTCTCTAACAATAGGTATAGTTCCATATCTAAGTGCCATAAGCTGTGTAAGTCCACAAGGTTCGAATCTAGATGGTACTAGCATCACATCACAGCCTGCATACACCTTATGAGAACGTTCTTCAGAGTAGTATATATTAGCTGATACCTTATGTGGATGAATCTGCTGATAATACCTAAACATATCCTCATACCTTGAATCGCCTGTTCCAAGTACTATAAACTGCACGCCATCCTGACATATATCATTCATAACTGCATCTACAAGATCTAAGCCTTTTTGATCTGTGAGTCTGGATATAATACCTATAACAAATTGTTTATCATCTACAGGCAATCCCATCTCCGCTTGTAGCTTCCTCTTATTCTCTGCCTTATTCTTCTTATAGGCTCTAGCTGAGTAATTCTTATATATATCCGGATCCTTTTCTGGATTATATATATCATAATCTATACCATTAACTATTCCCCATAGTGACTGTCTTCTAGCACTTAATAATCCTTCTAGTCCTTCTCCATAATATGATGTCTGTATCTCCTTGGCATATGTATCACTAACTGTAGTAATTCTGTCTGCATATACTAAGCCACCTTTTAACATACTAGCATCTTTATATACCTCTAGCTTATCTGGAGTAAATACATAATCTGGCAAACCACTATAAGCTTTAACTGTCTTTATATCCCATCTGCCTTGAAACTGAAGATTATGAATAGTCATAATAGACTTAATATCTCTGTAGAATTCATTACCAGCAAACAAAGTCTTTAGATATACCGGAACCAATCCCGATTGCCAATCATGGCAATGCACTATATCTGGTTTAAATCCTATAACTGGCAGAACTGATAATGCTGCCTTTGAGAAAAATGTAAACTTCTCTATATCCCATTTTGTATCAGCATAAGGAGTAACTCCGCTAAAATAGTACTCATTATCTATAAAATATACAGGCACTCCTTCATACTCCATATACATAACGCCTACGTATTGTTGTCTCCAACCTATATCCATATGAAAATGTGTAATATACTTCATCTTCTCACGATACTTATTAGGAATGCACACGTAATCCGGAATGATAACTCTTACATCATACTCTTTTTTATCAAAAATCTTAGGCAATGTACCCACTACATCTGCCAATCCACCAGTCTTAATAAATGGCACACACTCAGAAGCAATATACGCAATCTTTTTCATAATCTTCATCCTCCAAAACAGTAACTTTATATTTTGATATTATACCATATTGCAACGGATAAATAAACAAAAAGATTGTATTTATGCACGCATTCTATAATCTAATCTTAGTTTGTCAGATACTAAGGCTATGAACTCTGAGTTAGTTGGTTTCCCCTTTCCTGCATTCACTGTATAGCCAAACATCTCCTCAATTACATCTATTCTGCCTCTATTCCATGCTACCTCTATAGCATGTCTTATAGCTCTTTCCACACTTCCTTATTCTTTCTGTCATATATAGTTATAATTCTCTTTGCTAATATATCTATGTCATAGGGTTTCAAGATATAATAAGCAACATCTAAATTAAATGCACACTCAATTAAGTTCGGCGAGCTGACTGATAATTTCTTTGCTGTTTTGGTCAGCTACTAATACTCTAATATTTCTCATGTTCTCCTCCTGTCAAATGTCAAATGTTGGTAAAATGTATAATATACATTTTTTACCAATTAGTCAATAGATTTTCAAATAAAATAATAAAAAAAGAGCAACCATATATTATGGTTACTCTTATTATGTGTTTCTTTTATATATAAATGTTAGTGGATTTTTGTTTTATTTGCCATATCTTTCATCTCTCTAGCACTATTTAACACATTATCAGTTATAGATACGCCTCCAAGCAATCTAGCTATTTCCTGAACCGAATATTCCTCATCTAATAAGGAAATACTAGTAATAGTCTTATCCTTTTCCACTGTTTTTTCTATAATAAAATGTGTATCTGCCATCGATGCAATCTGTGGTAAATGTGTAATACATATAATCTGATGACTTCTGCTAAGAAGGCTTAATTTCTCCGCTACCTTCTGTGCTGTTTTTCCACTAATTCCAGCATCTATTTCATCAAATATTAAAGTGTCTACCTTATCAATATGTGCAAGAGTGGATTTAATTGCTAACATAATTCTAGATAATTCACCGCCAGAAGCCACATTAGTAAGAGGCTTCATATCTTCGCCTACATTAGTAGATATTACAAAGTATGGTGCATCATATCCTCTCTTAGTATAGGATTTAGTTTTTTCAAATATCATATCAAATCTTACATCTAAGAAATTAAGATCTTCTAATGCTAATGTAATATCCTTACATAATTTCTTAGCCTCCGATTTACGAAGCTTTGATAAATCACTAGAAGTCTTCTCTAATCTAGCTTCTGCCTCCTTAAGATCCTTTCGAAGTCCCTCCATATATGCATCATATTCTTCATATTTTTTAATTATAGCTAGCTTTTCCTGTAAGTATTCATCTATGGCCGCTGCTGTTTTTCCATATTTTATCTTTAAAGAATTAATATTATCCAGCCTGTTTTCTACTTCTTTATATTCCTCTTCCTCAAAGGACATATCTCCCATATAATCTGATAAAGCTACATTAAATTCATTAAGTAGATTATCTATATCTAATAGCATACTAACCATATTAGAAGAAGCTTCATCTAGCTTCTCAACAGCACTCATATCTCTATAAGCCTTACTTATTAATTCACTAGCATTTTCTTCTTTGCCACTAGTCATATTATATACAGAAGACGCATTTTCTATAATATCTTTACTATTTTTCATCTTCTTATATCTAATCTCTAGCTCTTCTATCTCGCCCTCTGTTATATGAGCATTCTCAATCTCTGATAACTCATATCTAATGAAATCAATCTGTCTAAGTCTTTCTTCTTCATCAATCTTATTATCTTCTATCTCTTTTAATATATCTTCGTATTGACTATATAGCTCTGATACTTTTGCTACCTTAGGTGCTATAGCATCTCCATATTGATCTAAAATCATTATATGATTTTTAGTCTTAAGCAAGGTCTGATTATCGTGCTGACCATGAATATCTATAAGAATCTCTGATATCTCTTTA
>CAZOUU010000199.1:0-1933 GCA_964583045.1 uncultured Lachnospiraceae bacterium
AAGCTAAGTCTGGTTCTTGTACTTGGTTCAAAAAATAAAGTGGCTAATTTCTTACCATCACACACTTTAGAATATTTATCTTTATGTATTATAATATCATCTGCTAGGTCTAATATATCATCTATCTCACTCACGCTTAAATCCATGGGATCTATTAAATGTTTCATACGGAAACCTCCTACCTAATATCTACGTAACTACATTGTAATATAGTATAACTTTCTATAGTTCTCGTGTCAAATAGTTTCCATCCTCTTTTTGTTATGGAGCTGCAATATATTTTCTATCTCCGAACGTTTCACCTTATCACATCTAAATACATATTGCCTTCTATTAGCTCTAAGCTTAATCATAAATGTACTGATATCGTCATTTATAATCTTATAGCTCTTTACCTTATTCCACTCTATAAATGTGAGACCTACATATATACCTTCCTCAGACATACCGCTCTGCACTCTGGTACTAAGTATAATGAAAATGATAAAGCACACTATAGCTGGCATAAACACAAAATATTTTATATATATAAAATAGCCTACCAATAACAGTGCCAGATTTACATTAATTATCTCTATAGGATTGGTCTGTCTACCCATCCTGCTGTATACTGCTATAGTTTTTTGTTTATCTAATATAATTATAGCTATAATATCTGCTGTAAAAAATCCCAGCGCCAAAATAACAGCCAATGCATATATCCACATATATTTATCTGTTTCCTTCCATAAGGATCTCTGTGCCTCTAAGTCTAAATGCTACATCTCTCGCATTATCCATAGTGTTATATCTAACTCCCATAATCTCTATTCTGGTACCTCTATATACAATCCCATGAACAATTACTTTAGAATCCCTACCTATATTCATATTATCATTTATCTGATTATATTCTCTCATATAGCCTTTAAGCTCTGTATCCTTTATAACCTTCGCACGTATAATCTTCATACGTCTATTCTCTATCTCTTTAGTGACCTGAGTTCTCTCCATACGTTCAAATATCTTAGTACTTCTATCTAATAAAGCTACCTCTTCTTCTACTTTTTTCATAAGAGCTTTTAGTTGGATAATTCTAAAATTATCTGTATCTGGTACACCTGTATATAACGCTGATACCACCTCTGCCTCACTGCCTACAGTAACTGCCTCTATTCCGCTTATAGCTTGGACATTACCACCTAGTATAAGCCCTTGTCTACCCTCGACCTTAATTATACCATCTGCCTTTACATCACAATCCATTAGGACGTTTACTGTTATGTTACCTTTAGCACGTAGTATGGCTCTCTCGCAAAACACTCCAATTATATCGCCTCCGGCCACAAACTTGCCTTTGCCTTTACCCTGAATACCCTGTTTTACTGTTATATCCTTATCAGCAGCTACATAGGAGGCTCCTACATGCCCATATATGGTAATGCTGCCCTTGGAGCTAACCTTCATTCTAGATAATACATCGCCCTTTATAATTACATCTCCCGAGAAATCTATATGTCCTACAGCTATATCTACATTACCCTCTATCTGCAATACAGGGCTAATAATTATAGAGGTCTCTTTTATGTCTAGCTTTCCAGATACTCCGGCTACATATTCCGAGCCTTCATTAACTACCACAAAGCCTTTACCCTTAAGTGGCGTTAAGGCTTTACCCTTAGAAGGTGCTAGAATACGACTAGTTACTGTATATCCAAATTCCCCTGGTGTAGGTCTGGTATATCTTGCTATTATATCTCCCTCATTAACTATAGTATAATGCTCAGTCTTTATATATTCTACCTTGCCATCATCTCTGATAATAGGGGTTCCTCTATCCCGCTCCTCAGGGGTGTATAAAAAGGTATAATATCCATCCTTTCCATCAACTGCCCGCTTGCCCTTGGCAACCACTATTTCTTCTGTATATCTATTATTATCTATTATCTCTTTT
>CAZOUU010000199.1:1964-3436 GCA_964583045.1 uncultured Lachnospiraceae bacterium
CGATTCCAGTCTTAACACCTGCCGCATTAAGAATATCTATAACCATATCTAGTGTCCATTCATCACTCTTATCTGGTGTTGGCAATGTAATAGATGCAGACATATCATCGGTAGCAATATGCACAATATCATGAATGCCACTAATACCAATATTTAATTCAGATACCATACAATCGCCCCCTTATAGCCATATATTATTAATTATACACTATGTATATATTTTTTGCATCATCTTTTCTTTCATTTTTAATGACGTTTTCAATGATTTATATGCCTTAGTTACAAAATATGGTTTAAAAAAAGGGGAAGCTTACGCTTCCCTCTTATATCTATTAGCTTATAAATATTGTCCTCAGCACATCTACTATTTTGTAAGTAGAGTAACCATAACTGCTTTTTCAGCATGACGTCTATTTTCTGCCTGATCTAATATTAATTCCAAATTCTTATCAACTACAGCTTGGGTTATCTCATATCCTACATGCATTGGCATATCATGAAGAACTACAGCTTTACTATCCTTAAGCAAAGTACTATTAATCTGGTATGGCATCATCTTAGCTAAGGTCTCTTCCTTTTGCTTAGCATAGGCTGGATTATTAAAGAACTCCATATCTACCCAAGTATCTGTATATAATACATCCATATCATCCACATATTTTTTTGCTTCTTCCATCGACATACTAGAATCTAGCTCTAAATAATAGCCCGTCTTCTTAGCATTCTCGTAGAAATCTTCATCAACAGCAGTCTCATTAGTAAGTGGTGTCAAACCATATAAAGTTCCTTTTTCCATCTTAGCAAAGAATTCAACTAACGAGTTAAATACATTATTCTTTGCGCCTATGTATAAGAATTTAACCTCTAATGTACCAAAATGCTCTATTAATGTTAATGCATCTGCAAGAATCTGACATGGATGATAAGTGCTGTCACAACCATTAATAAATGGAACTGTAGTATTCTTGCCAAATAATTCTACTGTCTCATTCTTTATAAGTCTAGCCATTATAATATCTACATTACGTCCTACATATCTAAGCTCAGATACAGGCTCACCTAATACAAAATTTGAATCTTTCCATAACTGATTATAATATGTACCACCTAGTTCTGTAATTCCAGTTGTAAAGGATAAGAAAGTTCTAGTTGAAGTCTTCTCAAATAAAGTATATAGCTTCTTACCTTTTAATGTCTCACTATATTTGTCAGGATTTTTCTTCATATCAAGAGCTAGGTCTATTATCTCCTGTAGCTCCTCTTTGGTAAATTCTTTAAAATTCAACATATTTCTCATATCTTTATCTTCCCTTCTCATCTACTATCTATGTGTGTTTCTAAATGAATTGTAGTTAAAAAAGAATAGTATCACAAAACCTTAGGTTTTTCAAGACATTGCAAAATAACTATTTTTTAACTCTATTCTTCCTGCCTCTTTTTTTGCCCTCTAGCTCACTAATAGCGGCCGCCGC
>CAZOUU010000200.1:0-3412 GCA_964583045.1 uncultured Lachnospiraceae bacterium
TAGTAGCAATGACTGCAGGATCAACATTCGTTATGTGGTTAGGTGAGAGAATTACTGAAAAAGGTGTAGGTAACGGTATATCAATTATCTTATTGATAAACATTATATCTAGATTACCAGCTGATTTCGCTAACTTGTATGAGATGTTCTTACAAGGTAAGCCAATCACTAAAGCTACATTAGCAGGAGTAATTATATTAGCGGTTATAATTGGAACAGTTGTACTTGTAGTATTATTACAAGAGGCTGAGAGAAGAATACCAGTTCAATATGCTAAGAAAATGCAAGGACGTAAGATGGCAGGTGGTCAAGCAAGCTATATACCACTTAAAGTTAACACCGCTGGTGTTATACCAGTAATCTTTGCATCATCATTACTTTCTATTCCATCAATTATAGTTAATCTATTTCAGATAGATGCTAATGAGATATGGTCTAAGATAATGGCAGGTATGAACTCAAATTATTGGTTTAACTCAGATTACCCATGGGGTACAGTTGGATTAATACTTTATGTATTATTAGTAATATTCTTCGCATATTTCTATACTTCTATTACATTTAATCCTATGGAAGTAGCTAATAATATGAAAAAGAGTGGCGGTTTTATCCCAGGTATCAGACCAGGAAAGCCAACACAAGATTACTTAAATAAAATACTTAATTACATCGTATTTATCGGTGTAGTTGGATTACTAATAGTAGCACTTATACCTATATTCTTTAATGGTATATTTGGTGCAAATGTATCATTCGGTGGTACATCATTAATAATCATAGTCGGTGTTATAATAGAGACAATTAAGCAATTAGAATCACAATTGTTAGTTAGACACTATTCAGGATTTTTGAATGATTAATGACAAAAAAGCTGTAGGAAACTACAGCTTCTTTGTGCTTAGATAATTGCGAGACCATATAGATTTTGCAATTATCTATTTAATATAAAATATAATGTAGGAGGAAAATATATGAAGATAATTATGTTAGGTGCACCAGGTGCAGGTAAAGGTACACAAGCAAAGATGTTAGCAGAGAAATTTAGTATACCTCACATTTCAACTGGAGATATATTCAGAGCCAATATTAAAAATGGTACAGAGCTTGGAGCTAAAGCTAAAGAGTATATGGATAAAGGCTTATTAGTACCAGATGAATTGGTTGTTGATTTAGTTATAGATAGATTTAAAAATCCAGATTGCAAAAATGGATACATATTAGATGGTTTTCCAAGAACTATACCTCAAGCAGAAGCTTTAGATAAAGCATTAACTGCTATAGGTGAGAGTGTAGATTTTGCTATTAATGTAGAAGTTCCAGATGAGAACATCGTTAATAGAATGGCTGGAAGAAGAGCATGCGTAGGATGTGGAGCTACATATCATATAATTTACAATCCAACTAAGGTTGAAAATAAATGTGATACTTGCGGTGGAGAATTAATTTTACGTGAAGATGATAAACCTGAAACTGTACTAAACAGATTAAGTGTATATCACGAGCAGACTCAACCACTTATCGATTACTATACTAAGAAGGGTATAATCGCTGAGGTTGATGGTACAGTAGATATGAAAGACGTATTTAACGCAATAGTTAAAACATTAGGTGAATAAAGATGTCAGTTTCCATTAAATCTAATTATGAAATAGAACTTATGCGTGAAGCAGGTAGAATACTTGCCATTACACACGAAGAATTAAGAAAATTTGTAAAACCTGGGATGACCACATTAGATGTGGACAAAAAGGGCGAAGAGATAATAAGAAGTTTTGGTTGCATACCATCTTTCTTAAATTATCATGGATATCCAGGATCAATATGCGTTTCCGTTAATGAAGAAGTGGTACATGGAATACCCTCTAAGTATAAAATCATTAAGGACGGAGATATAGTAAGTTTGGATGCCGGAGTAATTTACAAAGGATATCATTCAGATTCAGCAAGAACTCTTATAATAGGAAGTGTTGATGAAGAGGTGGAGAAACTGGTAAGAGTAACAAAAGAGAGTTTCTTTGAGGGTATTAAGTATGCAACTGAAGGAAACCATATAGTTGATATATCTAGAGCCATCCAAGAACATTGTGAGAAAAACGGGTTTTCTATGGTAAGAGATTTGGTAGGTCATGGAGTAGGTAAGAACCTACATGAAGATCCAGAGATACCGAATTTCGTAGGACGTAGACGAGGAATTAAGTTAAAGACCGGAATGACATTGGCAATTGAACCTATGGTTAATATGGGTAGATACGATGTGGAATGGTTAGATGATGATTGGACAGTAGTTACTGAAGATGGTAGCTTGTCGGCTCATTACGAGAATACAATATTGATAACTGATGGTGAACCTGTTATATTATCAGCAGCACCAGGAATAGAAATTTAATAAGTTTTATTTAATAGGAGGATTTAGTATATGTCAAAATCAGATGTTATAGAAATAGAAGGAACAGTAATTGAGAAATTACCTAACGCAATGTTTCAGGTTGAGCTAGAGAATGGTCACAAAGTATTAGCTCACATTAGTGGAAAGTTAAGAATGAACTACATTAAGATTTTACCAGGAGATAAAGTTACTATAGAGTTATCGCCATATGATTTAACAAAAGGTAGAATAATCTGGAGAGATAAGTAGGTAAAAACAGAGATTATATTATGAGCTTAGGCTTAAAATATAAATTAAGTAAAGTTTTGCTTGCATTTGTGAATAATTTATAGTAAAATCAAATGCTGTAGCGAACTTTTTTGAAAGGAGAGATTTTAATGAAGGTTAGAGCATCAGTTAAACCAATTTGCGATAAGTGCAAAGTCATTAAAAGAAAGGGTGCAATCAGAGTAATCTGCGAGAATCCTAAGCACAAACAAAGACAAGGTTAATTCCTGTCTAGAATAATATTTGCTTATACCGTCAATTTATGTAGATATTATTTGTTTATTTGATTTTCTTCCGTATAGAAGAAAGTTATTCAGCTCATTTAATATGAGATGGATTTGGTCTACTTTACAATGTAAAGATAGATACTTTTAGCGGCTGTAACTTGAACATAGATAACTATGTTTGTAAAATAGAAGATTTAAGAGGTAATGAGCGTATACATTTCACCCATGTATATACATGCGGATACGACTATGTTATCATCTTATGATGCGATTTAATAATTTTTATGGAGGTGCAAGGCACAATGGCTCGTATTTCAGGTGTTGATTTACCAAGAGATAAGCGTGTAGAGATTGGTCTTACTTATATATATGGTATAGGTAATACTACAGCAGCACGTATTCTTAAAGAAGCAAATGTAAACCCAGATACACGTGTTCGTGATTTAACAGATGACGAAGTTCGTAGATTAAGCGACGTTATTAATGAATCAGAAGACATCAATGTAGAGGGTGATTTACGTAGAGAGGTAGC
>CAZOUU010000201.1:0-3320 GCA_964583045.1 uncultured Lachnospiraceae bacterium
TCAATAGGAATTGTAATATATCATTTCTATATCTTGCCATAGCAAAAAACTATACCCCCTGAATGTCTCCATCCTAGAGGGTATAGTCTTCTTATATAGTCTATATTAATTTATTATTGACATAGCTTAGCAACAGCTGCATTTATAACCTTGCCATCAGCCTTACCTTTAAGCTCCTTCATAACTTCTTTCATAATCTGACCTTTATTCTTAGTAGCTATTACTTCCGCATATTTACTGTTTAATATCTCTATCACTTCATCCTCACTGAGTAGCTTAGGTGCATATTCACTAATTACATCATATCTAGCTTTATATCCATCCATTAAATCAGTACGCTCTGCTGGGCATGAATCTATCTGCTCTTGAACACTCTTAAGCTCCTTAAGAATAACTCTATCTACTATCGCTTCAGATATATCATCTCTACACCCTTCATCTATAGCTACCTTTTTAGCTGCAGAAACCAATGTAGAAATACTGTCCTTACGACTTTTATCTTTAGCCTTCATAGCGGCTATCATGTCTTTTTGTAATGTTGCAAATTCCATATCTATTACCTCTTTTCATTATTTTAAATAATTATAGCACTAGCTATTTTATTCTACAACTACACCTATAGTATAAACTAATATATATAGGCATTTATACCAAGTATCTCCTATTGTGCAAATGTTACAGCTCTTTTGTACTTAGCTAATACAATTAATTTTAAGGTGGAGAAGCTAAGGTGTCACTACTGGTGCTTCCGTTGTAGTCTCTGTTGCTGGCGCAGTAGTCGTAGCCTCCGTAGCTGGTGCCACTGTTGTAGCTTCTGTCGACGGAGCAGTAGTTGTAGCCTCTGTCGGTGCTTGTGTAGGAGCTTCGGAATTACATCTTATTACCTTCTTAGTGGTCTTATATCTAGTTCTATGCATATATTCGTCACTGATTACCTTACCGTCCTTTTCCTGTATAAGATGTGTTTCCCATACACTACCACTAGAACCATTTCCCACTACCTCCTCTGTACCTGGTTCAAGAGTAGAATCCTCTACATACTCTATCTCTGGTGGCACAGTACTAATCTTCTTAGAGTCCATATATTGCGTAACTCCCTCTTCTAATATAGGTATTCCATATATAGTAACTGTAACTACTCTATCCTTATATATCGCCTTAATTCCTATCTTTGAAGATGATGAGTTAGTAAATTTGAAGTCTGGTTTACTATAACTAACTGTAGCATCTTCACCTGGCGTTACATAGCTAGGCTCGTATGAATGACCCGTCCTGGCATCTACCTGTAATCCTGAATTAATTGCCGCATTATACATAGTACTAGATAACTGACATACACCTCCACCTATCTCTTCTACATGCTCTCCATTAGCATAAGCACCTGCTGGTTTATAGCCCTTTTCAGCAGTTCTTCTGCCTACTACATCATTATATGAAAATTGTTCCCCCGGATTAAGTATAGTTCCATTCACACTTTCACACGCAAGAGATACATTTATATTTCTATTAGAATTAGCTGTAGTATTAGTAACGAACTCTGCCATAACAACATAATCCTCTGCTTTATGTTCAGCCTCTGTTACCTTACCCTCTGCCTCTATAGCCATATCAAAATCATCGCCCGCAAAACATTCCTTGAGTACTGTAGATAATTTCTCCGCATCTACTGTATAGCCATCTTTACTCTCACTAAATGTAAATTTGCCAGTAGCACTATCATAGCCTGTCATATCACTATCAACCGGCTCATCATTCCATTCCTTGCCTACAGCTTCTATAATCTCAGCTATCTTAGTATCCGAATCAAGTACCTCTAGCTTATATTCCTTTTTAGCCTCTCCAGCATATATCTCATCTAATATACTATCTATGTCCTCTGGTATGTAGTCCTCTACTTCGTATGTATTATCTTCATAGGTTATAGTTACATTCCACTTATAAGATTCCTCTATCTTCTTTTTTGCAACATCTCTATTCATTCCTGTTATATCTATACCATTTACCTTAACTCCATTAGTCAAATCCGCTGCAGCTTTTTTATCATTGCTCCTTCTACGTATAATAAATACTGCTGCTGTGGCTAATATACATACAACTAATATAATTCCTATAATTAATAATACCTTCTTACCTGATTTCTTTCCCTTTTCTACACCTGGGCTCATATTGTGGCTCATATTATATCCTCATTTCCTATTAGTCTCTTGTAGCTAGTTTCATTATATAATATTATCGTAGTAAATACTTCACTAAATTATCCTAAAATTATTATATTTTTCTTACTTTTTCTTTATTTATCTTTTATACTTTATCATTTCAATAGCCCCTTGTAAATATGTAACAGTTTAAATATAGTAGAATAGCTATTAAGTCTGCGAGAACGTTTTCCCTTACCTTAATAGCTATTTCTATTATATCTCTATCTTATTATACTTCTCTATACCTATCTTAAGCCTCTTCATACCATCTGTAACCACTGCTCTTGGGCAAGCTATATTTATCCTTAGGAAGCCTTCACCACTCTCACCATATTCACTCCCTGCCGTTACATATAAGCCGGTTTCTTTTCTTATATATGAGCTTAACTCCTCCGAAACATTGGTTATAGCCTTACAATCTAACCACAATAGATAAGTGGCATCTGAAGGTACCAGCTTAACCTTAGGAATGCTTGCTATACATTCCTTTACATAATACTTATTACCCTTTATATATGCTCTAAGCTCTTCTAACCAAGGCTCACCTTCATTGAAGGCAGCTATAGCTGCATCTATTGCAAAGGAATTAGGTTCTGCCACCTCGTCTGTATTCAAGCCTCTATTAACCTTATGCCTTAAATACGGATTAGGCACCACCACTGCCGATGTCTGAAGTCCTGCTAGATTAAAGCATTTTGTAGGGGCTATACAGGTTACACTTATCTGCTTACATATATCCGAAGCCGCTGCAAATGGTATATACTCACAGCCTGGATCTGTAAGATCACAATGTATCTCATCTGACACTACTATAACCTGATGCTTGTAGCATAGCTCCCCTATTTGCGCCAAGGTCTTTCTATCCCATATCTTACCCACTGGATTATGAGGATTACATAGTATCATCATAGTGGTTTGAGGTCTAGCTAGTTTCTCCTCCAAATCATCAAAATCTATAGTATAGCCTTCTCCATCATATACCAAACTACTCTCTAATACATTTCTTCCATTATTAAGTATGGAGTTAAAAAATATATTATAGACTGGTGTCTGAATAAGTACATTCTCTGCTGGAGTTGTTAGCTTTCTTACCACACTAGATAGAGTAGGTACTACTCCTGT
>CAZOUU010000202.1:0-3311 GCA_964583045.1 uncultured Lachnospiraceae bacterium
TATAGGAAATATAGCTGGTTCTTATGTGTTAGATGGTTCTATAGAGAGAAATTGTTCTGTAAGAATTTCACGTGAGGGTGAGCAGATATTTGAAGGCGAATTAGCTACTCTTAAGAGATTTAAGGATGATGTAAAAGAGGTTAAGGCTGGATTTGAATGTGGTCTTGTATTTGAAGGTTTTGATAAGATTCAGGAGCTTGATATAGTAGAAGCCTATAAGATGGTCGAGGTTCCTAGATAATAATAAAGAGGTAATGTATATGAGACGTAATAGTATTAAAAATACTAGAGTTAACGGAGAGGTTCATAGAGAATTAAGTCGTATAATTAGTAGAGAGATTAAGGATCCAAGAATAGCACCTATGACATCGGTTGTAGATGTAGATGTAACTCCTGATCTTAAAGAATGTAAAGCTTATATTAGTGTTTTAGGAGATGAAGAAGTTCAAAAGGCTACACTAGCAGGACTTAATAGCGCTATAGGATATATTCGTAGAGAATTAGCTAGATCCATTAATTTACGTAATACACCAGAATTAAAATTCATAATAGATCAATCTATTGAATATGGTGTAAATATGTCTAAATTAATTGATGAGGTTAATAAGAATAATAAAGAGGATTAAATATGATGGATACATTTATTAAAGAGATAGAAGCCGCTAATAGTATAGTTATTGTTGGACACATTAGACCAGATGGGGACTGCGTAGGTTCTTGCCTGGGACTATACAACTACATAATAGATAATTATGGGGATAAGAAGGTTCGGGTATATTTACAAGAATTTAGTAAAAGCTTTTCTTTATTAAATGGAGTTGATAAGGTGTTGCATGAATTAGATAATAATACCTATGATTTATGTATTGCCTTGGATAGTGGAGATATAGATAGACTTGGTGAGTTTGTAAAATATTATAATGAAGCCTCAAAAACCGTATGCGTAGATCACCATATTAGTAATACTGGTTATGGTGACGTATGCTATGTATATGCTGATAAGTCCTCAACTAGTGAAGCTATATGTACTCTTATTAATATGGATAAGCTTACGAAGAATAGTGCGGAGTGCTTTTATCTAGGCGTTGTACATGATACAGGTGTTTTTAAACATAGCAACACTACTAGAGAGACTATGTGTATAGCAGGGGCATTATTAGAAAAGGGTGCCAGATCAAATGTAATTATTGATGATACATTCTATAAGAAGACCTATATACAGAATCAATTATTAGGTAGAGCGCTGCTAGAGAGCTTTACTATGCTAGAAGGTAGATGTATAGTGGCAGTACTTAAGAAATCGGTTTTTGACTTTTATAATGCTACTAGTATGGACTGCGATGGTATAGTAGACCAGCTTAGAATTACAGAGGGTGTAGAGGTAGCTATGTTTATATATGAATCAGCAAGGGACACCTATAAGATTAGTTTAAGATCCAATTCTGTTGTAAATGTAAGTGAGATTGCATCAGAATTTGGTGGTGGTGGACATATAAGAGCTGCCGGATTTAGTCTTAGTGGTAATATATTTGATATTATTAATAATATAGTATTACATATTGATAAGCAATTAGATGAGGCATAATGAATGATAAACGGAGTTATAAATATATATAAAGAAAAGGATTATACGTCCTTTGATGTGGTTGCGAAGCTAAGAGGTATATTAAAACAGAAAAAGATAGGCCATACAGGCACACTTGATCCAAATGCGGAGGGTGTGCTTTTGGTGTGTTTAGGTAAAGCAACAAAGCTATGTGATTTGCTGCCCGATAGAGATAAAACTTATAGGGCTACATTATTATTAGGGGTAGAGACAGATACAGAGGATACCACAGGTCAGGTGTTAAAAGAAAGCCCAGTAGAAGTGGATGAAGAACAAGTAATTCAAGTGATTAATTCATTTGTAGGAAATTATATGCAGACTCCCCCTATGTATTCGGCTATTAAAAAGGATGGAGTAAAGCTATATGAGCTTGCTAGACAAGGTATAGTAATAGAGAGAGAAAAAAGGCCTGTGACCATATATAATATAAAAATACTATCTATGGATCTGCCTAGAGTAACTATGGAGATTTCCTGTGGAAAAGGTACTTACATAAGAAGCTTATGTAGAGATATAGGTGATAAACTAGGCACAGGTGGCTGTATGGACAAGCTAGTTAGGATCAGAGCCTGTGGATTTGATGTGAAGGATAGTCTGACGCTAGATAAGATAGACGAGTTAAATAAAAAAGGTGAGATAGGTAATTATATTATTTCTATAGACACGCTATATCCAGAGTATACAAGGATATATGTAAAGCCTGAGTGTGATAGATTTTTAAATAATGGTAACCGACTAGATATGGAGGATTTTAGCCATATAGAAGAAAATAAAGAAAAAGAGTATTGTTTGGTATATAATAGTAAAAGAGAATTTTGTAGTATTTATAGATACTTAGAAGATGAAGGATACTATAAGACATATAAAATGTTTATATAGAAAGTAGAGTTACCTATGAACATAATAACAGATATAGCAAAACTTAATATTAATAAGGCTTGTGCTGTGGCTATAGGCAAATTTGATGGATTTCATAAGGGTCATAAGCTACTTATAGATAGATTAAAGGAATACGAAAACCAAGGACTTACTAGTGTTGTATTTACATTTGATATGAACCCTAAATTGTTCTTTAGTAATAATGATTACAAATATATATATGCTAGAGATGAAAAGATGAAGTATTTAGAAGAACTAGGTGTAGATGTATTGGTAGAATTACCAGTTAATGAAAAATATATGGGTATGGAGCCAGAACAATTTATAGAAAAAATATTAGTAGAGAAACTAAGGGCTAAAGAAATTGTTGTAGGAGAAGACTTTAGGTTCGGTAAAGCTCGAAGAGGCGACATAAGACTATTAGAGAAATTAGGAGTTATATATGGATACAATGTAGATGCTCTTAATAAGGCACATGATAAAGGCTTAATTATAAGTTCTACTAAGATTAGAAATGAGATAGAGGTGGGTAATCTTCACAAGGCAGGAAGCTTACTAGGAAGACCTTACTCTATATATGGAAAGGTAGTTAAGGGAAATCAAATAGGACGTACCATTAATGTACCTACGGCAAATCAAATTATGAATGAATATAAATGTCTTCCACCAGTAGGGGTGTATGGAAGCCTTATTTCTATAGATAAAAAATTATATCAGGGTATAAGTAACTTAGGGTATAAGCCTACAGTGAATAGCAGTAATAGAGTAATGGGATTAGAAACCTATATATTTGATTTTGAAGAAGATATATATGATAAATATATAG
>CAZOUU010000203.1:0-3286 GCA_964583045.1 uncultured Lachnospiraceae bacterium
CAGAACTTTATAGACTTGCAAACCAAGATAGCCGAGGTAGATGTCAATATAGTACCATTAGTTAATAATCATTTTACTAATTGTAAATCAGAATTAAAATATTTTGAGGCATCTATAGTTAATACAGTTACTTGTGCTACTCCTACTTATGTATATAAGGAGAATATAGAGCATGGTGTAAATGGATATTTATGTAATCCAGGAGAATGGTATAGTACAATAGAGAAACTGTATTTAAATGGTATACCTGAAAATGTAGTTAAGAATGCTTATGATAAATGTAGCACAAAATATGCATACTATAATCAAAGAATTATAATAGAGAATGCATTAGAAAATATAGCTGGTTAGTGAGGATGAAATGTATGGAAAATAGTATAATATACGATGAAACATATTATAAACAATATGATGAAGGCGGATATGAGAGAGGTGGTATTTGGCAAAGAACTTTTGAGAATATTGCTGATAGAATTGTAAAGGAAATAAATCCCCGAAGCGTATTAGATGTGGGCTGTGCAAAGGGTTTTTTAGTTGAAGCACTTAGAGATAGAGGTGTAGAAGCATATGGCGTTGATATATCAGATTATGCTATATCGCAGGTACGTGAAGATTTGAAACCATATTTTAAAGTTGGATCAGCTACAGAAGAATTAGATAGAGACTATGATTTGATTGTATGTATAGAAGTATTAGAACATTTATCTACTATTGATTCACAAAAGGCTGTAGAAAATTTTTGTAAACATTCGAGTGAGGTCCTTTTTTCTTCAACACCAAATGACTTTCAGGATGATACTCATATTAATGTTCAACCGGTTGAATTTTGGGCAGAACAATTTTATTATAACGGATTCACTCATGTTATAGATTATGATGCTCATTATATATCTTCACAAACAATGAGATTTATTAAAAATAAAATTAAAACCATAGAACTAATAAAGATGTATGAAAGAAATTACTTTATTAAAAATCTGGAGAATATTTCTTTGCATGATGCTATTAATATCGCGAATGAGAGAATAAGAGTATTAGATGAAAATAATATTAAAAATGGACAAATAATAGACAAAACTAAGATAAAAGATGAAGAAATAGATAAACTTAAGGAAGAAATAGATAAACTTAATAAGGAGATTCAAATAAGAGATAAAAAAATAGAAGAAAAAGAAATTACAAGACAGCGAGCAAGAAAAGATATGGCGGAAGCTAGAACACTTGTTAAGCAATATGAAGAAAAATATTATGTCGAGCAAGATATTAGAAAGTTCTTGGAGAATGAGTTGTTTAAATATAAAACACTTGCAGATGAAAGATTAAATATGGTTAATGGTATTTATAATTCGCGATCTTGGAAATTCGGAAAACCTATTAGATTTATGGGTAGAGTAGTTAGAAAAATAAAGCGAATATTCGTTTAGAAGCAAATAGGAGATATTATATTGAAAAAGTATTTAGCTAACTTTCTTAAGTTTAAACCATTGCTTGGGGAATTAGTATCTAGAGATATAAAAACTAAATATCGTAAATCTATATTAGGAGTATTATGGACTCTACTTAATCCTTTATTTATGATGCTTATATTATCCATAGTGTTTTCTAGTATATTTAAATTTGAAGTGGAGAAATTCCCTCTATATATACTTAGTGGACAGGTTATATTTAACTTCTATTCAGAAGCAACCACTAGTGCGATGTCCTCTATAATAGGAAGCTCAGCACTTATAAAAAAAGTATATATACCTAAATATTTGTTCCCTGTATCAAAGGTATTATCTAGTGCTATTAATATAATGGCATCATTTTTTGCCCTTATTATAGTTATGGTGGTAACTAGAGCAGACCTTCATTTTAGTATTTTACTAATACCCATACCAATCATATGTGTATCGTGTTTCTCTATGGGTATAGGACTTATATTGGCAGCATATGCAGTTAAATTTAGAGATATATTGCATTTGTATTCTGTGTTCATTACAGGTTATATGTATTTAACACCTATTATATATCCTATAAATATATTGCCAGCTAGGGTCAAGTTTTTTGTGTTGCTAAATCCTCTTACGAGCATACTAAATATGTTTAGAGGTTTTGCTATATATAATGAAATGCCTAGCGCGTTTACTATGCTCATGTCTACTATACCAAGTGTATTAGTATTGTTTTTGGGTGTTTGGTTGTTCCATAAGAGACAAGATAGCTTTATCTTGTATGTATAGAGGTGCTATATGAAAGAGACAGTAATAAGCGTAAAAAATGTGCATATCCGATTTAATTTGGCTAAAGAAAGAGTAGATAGTCTAAAGGAATATGTAATAAAGGCCTTAAAAGGAAAATTAGAATATGATGAATTTTGGGCATTGAAGGGGATATCTTTTGATGTAAAGAAGGGCGATTCGGTTGGACTAGTCGGACTTAATGGATGTGGAAAGAGTACTTTGCTAAAGGTTATTGCAGGAGTGTTAAAACCAACCATAGGAAGTGTATCATTAGTAGGAACGGTAGCTCCGCTTATAGAGCTAGGTGCAGGATTTGACTCGGAGTTAACGGCTAAAGAGAATGTATATTTGAATGGTGCAATATTGGGACATAATAGAAAAACTATGGAATCATATTATGAAGATATAGTTGATTTTTCAGAGCTAGATGAGTTTATGGATGTTCCAGTTAAGAATTTCTCATCAGGAATGATGTCTAGATTAGCTTTTGCTATAGCTACTATAGGAACTCCAGATATACTTATAGTTGATGAAGTATTAGCTGTAGGAGATTTTAGATTTCAGGAGAAATGCCAGGCTAGAATAGAGAATATGATGAATAATGGAACTACTGTATTATTCGTATCCCATAGCATAGATCAGGTAGAGAGTATATGCAACAAAGCTGTATGGATAGAAAAAGGGAATGTAAAGATGGTAGGTTCCTCAAGAGAAGTATGTGATATGTATAAGCATGCTTATTAAGGAGTTAGACATGAAAAAGGTATGTGTAATAGTAGTAGCATTATTAATAACACTAATTGGAGTATATTTTTACTCTTATGTAGATAAAATTCAATATATATATGATAAAGATGTAGAGATAGCTAAATATGAGCCGGAGAGCTTTCTGTGGAATGAAGAGGTATTGGAACAACAATTTGTGTGCCAGCGAAATGGCTTACATGAATTGAGATTTAGAGTAGGTACCTATGGGCGTAAGAATAATGGAGATATGAATTACGCGATATATGAAGGCGATTCGAATGATAAAATAGTAGCTCAGGGTAAGATAGATATGAGTA
>CAZOUU010000204.1:0-805 GCA_964583045.1 uncultured Lachnospiraceae bacterium
GGATCAGTTTGTATCTGAATATAGTGATATTTTTGAACAGACGCCAACAAGTCAGTCATTGTATCGAATTGATGAGCAATCAAGGAAGTTGGTATTATGTGCGTTGGAATAATATTGCTTGGCAATATATATTCTTATTAAGGGTACTTTTGTCGAATAGGGCATTATATTAGTGATCTGTTAGCAAATCTTTACCTGAAAAGTATCTAGTCCGTTATAAAAAAATAAGAATCATGAATTGATTGAGGTCGTGATTAGTGTAGGCAGAACGCTAAAAGTTAATTTTGTGTCAGTGCAGGATATACAAAACGGACGAAGAGTAAGAAGATACGTTAAGGGTCTTTACTTACGGAAAAATAAGCGGGCATATTGCATAAAAAGTCAACCCCCAATTATACATTTTGCATAAAAAAAACTGTTGGTTTCATTTAAAAATCTTCGTAAATTTCTACATTTCCGTGAGTTTACATGGTTTGAGTTTGTAAAGTATATCAATAGAATACCAAGCCCCATCTTGTTATACTTGATGTAGTTGTTAGTGAATTACAGATAAGTATGACAAAGGAGAAAAGTGTGGGGAAGAAAGACGACATTTTACGAAAATTTCTAGATGAACCAGAGATTTTTGCGGACTTGTTTAATGGAATGATTTTTCAGGGAGAGAGGGTCATTTTACCAGAGTGTTTAGAAGCAGTGACTAGGGATTCTACGGTAATTATGAAATCAAAGGATAAGAATGTTGTAGATGACATTGATATCCTTAAGCGGGAACGTGATTTGATAAAGCGCGCCAAAATCGGATCGG
>CAZOUU010000204.1:852-3261 GCA_964583045.1 uncultured Lachnospiraceae bacterium
TGAGATTGACGCAAGTATGCCGTTTCGAACGTTACTCTATGATACGTTAGAATACTTACGCCAGGTCACAGCGATTCGCCAGAAACACCGCAGGAAAAAGGACGTCAGGGGCGCAGAGTATATTAGTCTTTTTGGTGAGGAAGACAAGCTAGTTCCCGTGATTAGCATTATTTTTTATACGGGAGACAAGCCATGGATATCCAATAGAAGTATGGAAGATATGTATGTGCCCAATGGAATGCTAAAGGCCATTCAGCCATATACAGTCAATTACAGGATGAATCTGTTAAGTGTGTATGATGTGGAAGAAACCGATAGATATCATTCGGATTTACGCCTCTTGTTCGAGACACTGAAACATACAGAGGATGGCGAGGATTTAAAGCAGCATATAGCATCGCATGAAGAATATCAGAAGGTAAATCATCTATATAACTTTCTTGAAACATATACCACTTAGTGCTATTATTACTAAGGAGAGGTGCAATATGTATGATTTAATAGTAATCGGTGGTGGAGCAGCAGGTATGATAGCTGCTATAGAAGCTGCAACAGCCGATAAAAAAGTACTAATTGTAGAACAGAATAAAGAACTGGGTAAGAAATTATTAGCCACTGGAAATGGACGTTGTAATCTGGCTAATTCTTATTTAGATGATACTTGCTATAGAGGAGATAACCTTGATTTAATAACCAAAGTTATCTCTAATTTTGGTTATTCCAACACAATTGAGTATTTTAAAAATCTAGGTATATACACAACGGATATTAATGGCTACATATATCCTAGGTCGAAACAGGCTTCTACTATTAGAAATGCATTAGTTAAGAAAATAGACTCTCTATTTTTAGAGATTAAATTATCTACTACCTGCACAGATATAAAATATGAAAGCAACTATTATGTAGTAAATACTAATAATGCTTTAGAAGAAGAGAATACATATACGAGTACTAATATATTATTGGCAACGGGTAGTAATGCCGCTATTAAGCCTTCTAATAATAATATATATACTATGTTAGAAAAAATGGGACATCATATTATAGAGCCGCTACCAGCATTGGTAGGATTAAGATGTGATACTAGCTATAATAAAAAGCTTTCTGGTATAAGAGCCTCAGGTTTAGTTAGTCTATATATAGCTAACAGCTTTAAGTATAAAGAGTATGGAGAGATTCAATTTACCGGAGATGGTCTATCTGGTATAGTTATATTTAACTTAAGTAGATATGCAGTTAAAGCATTGAAAGAAGAACTTGATTGCTATGTAAGTGTAGACTTTTTGGAGGACTATAGTAATGAAGCTTTATATGAGAATATGACTCATATAAAGGACACTATGGGCTATAAAACCTTCGGAGAATTATTAGAAGGCTATCTTCCAGATAAATTAGCTTCAGATATTATAAGAGCTTCAGGTTTTGTAGCTGAAAAGAAATTATCTAAGATTTCTAATGATGATATACAAAAGGTAATTGCTACTGCAAGGAATTACGTATTATATATTACTGGGTATAATTCATTATTAAAAGCACAGGCAAGTCAAGGTGGTGTGGATTTAAGAGAAGTAACAGATACTATGGAATCTAAGGTATCTAAAGGTCTATATATAGCAGGAGAGCTGTTAGATGTAGATGGTAAATGTGGCGGATATAACCTTATGTGGGCCTGGGCAACAGGCTATATAGTTGGTACATCCATATAGATGAAAAAACAGGAGAATACATGATTACAATTAATCAAATTAAGTTACCCATAAACCATGATAATACAGAATTAGAATTACATATAAAGAGAGCCTTACGAGTAAACAGTATATTATCATACAAAATCACAAAACAATCCATTGATGCAAGAGATAAAGGAAACCTTCTTTACATATATAGTGTATCTGTAGAAGTGGAAAATGAAAAGCAAGTAATGCAACATATTAACAATAATGATATTATGTTAACAAAAACTGTAGTTTATGACTATATTCCTTCTGGAACTCAGTCCTTAGCTCAATCACCCGTTATTGTTGGAACTGGGCCTGCAGGACTATTTTGTGGGTTAATGCTTGCAAAAGCAGGATATCAGCCTATTCTAATAGAGCAAGGTCTTGATGTGGATAATAGAGCCAAGGTAGTTGATGCGTTCTTTGAAAGCAACACCTTATCCACTACCTGTAATATACAATTTGGTGAAGGTGGAGCGGGTACATTTTCTGATGGGAAACTAAATACCCTGGTTAAAGATAAGTATGGCAGAAATAAAAAAGTATTAGAGGTATTTGTAGAGCATGGTGCTCCTAAAGAGATATTATATGTAAACAAACCCCATATAGGTACAGACTTATTAATCAATATAATTAAAAATATAAGAGAACATATTATAGAGCTGGGTGGCGAGGTACATTTTAATAC
>CAZOUU010000205.1:0-3257 GCA_964583045.1 uncultured Lachnospiraceae bacterium
CGTTTCCTGACTATGCATATATACTGGAGCTTTATAATTATTGGCTAGTCTTGCTACCCCTTCCATAACTTCTCTAGAGGTGGTGTATTCTGCATGAAATCCTAACTTATAACTTATCAAATCATTATAGTTATTATAAGTGTTATATTCCTCGTCTAATACATCTATACTCTTTATATCTTGTCCTATAGTACTACTACATAGAACTACTCTATAACCCATTTCAGTGGCAGCTCTAGCTATACTCTCCGGATGATAATACATCTCGAAGCTAGAAGTAATTCCACTAGTTAAATATTCGCATATAGCTAACTTAGTTAATTCATATATATCCTCTGCACTTAATTTGGCTTCCGCAGGAAATACTAATTCATTAAGCCATCTATCTAAAGGCATATCATCTGCAAGAGATCTAAGAAACGTCATAGGTGCATGGGCATGGGCATTCTTAAACCCAGGCATTAATACATCCCCTTCACAGTCTATCTCTTGATCCCACATGTACATATAATCTGGTTCATATTCATCACCTACACGAACTATTTTACCATCTGAAACCCATAGTTCTCCCTCTATTATTTCTGAGGAAGCACTATTCATAGTTAATATCTTCGCATTATAAAAACGTGTATTCATATAATCACCACTTTCCATCTACATGTGTGCTATTGCATCCTTTACTAATGCCTTAAATGAAGCAGATACTCTGTTGGCAGTCTCTTGAACCTCTATATGATTAAGTGGAGACGTGGTCATACCACATGCCAAATTCGATATACACGAGATACCACACACCTTCATACCCATATGGTTAGCAACTATTGCTTCACATACTGTACTCATACCTACTGCATCGGCTCCTAAGATTCTAGCCATTCTCACCTCTGTAGGAGTTTCAAAATTAGGTCCTGTAAACTGAAGATATACCCCTTCTTTCAAATCTATATCTAACTTTCTTCCACTTGCTTTAATTATATCTTGTAAGTCAGCCTTATATACATTACTCATATCTGGAAATCTAGTTCCTAATTCGTCTATATTTTCCCCTATAAGTGGTGATGGCACAAAATTAGATATATGATCCTTAATTATCATTAAGTCTCCACCGGCGAAGTTATAATTAATTCCACCTGCAGCGTTAGTTAAAAATAGTATATCTGCACCCATAAGCTTCATAAGTCTAATAGGCAAAACCACATCAGACATAGCATAACCTTCGTAATAGTGAACCCTGCCTTGCATGATTACTACTGGTGTCTTTTCTATATATCCAAATACAAATCTACCTTTATGTCCTTGCACTGTGGATATAGGAAAGCCTTCTATATCTTTATAGTTAACTGTATATTTAATATCTATTTCATCTGCTACTGCGCCTAGTCCTGAGCCTAGTACAAGAGCAACCTTAGGTGTGAAATCCACCTTGTTTTTTACACTTTCATAACATTTCATTAGTTTATCATATACTTGACTCATAACTACCTCCATAATTATCTAGTCGTTATCACAATAGTAACATACAACCGGTGTACCTACATCAAACTTTTCATATATACTCTTGGCATCCTTACGTGGCAAGTTTACACAACCATGAGAGCCTCCACGTAGATATATATCTCCACCATATTTACTTCTCCAGCCATCAGCATCATGAAGACCTATACCACCGTTAAATGGCATCCAGTATACTACATGAGATTCATAAGAATATGAACCATCTGGAAGTAAATCTCCTCTAAGTACTGCTGGTGATGCCTTATATTTTATCTGATATAACCCACCTGGTGTAGTATGTCTAGCGGCCACAGAACCTGATACACAATCCGTCTCCACTACTTTGCTACCATCTATATATCCATATACCTTTTGATTAGTTAGATCTACTTCTATATATGTATCTCCTATATCATTTTCACCAGTATAGTTTTCTCCTTCTTGCAACCATATAGGTGAACGTGATACCTTTTTTTTAGCTTTAATATTATTCAGAAGCTTCTCGATTTCTGCTTCTTGATCTAATTCCCAGCCAAAGTATTTACCATATACTTTTATAGTCTTTCCATCATTAGTAGTAAAATTTCTATCTGTCTTAACAGTATTATATTTTTCGGCAAAGTCTTCTACATACGCAGCTACCTTTTCCTCATCTAGCTTAATGGCATAAGAATCAGATATCTTCATCCAGCTTGCTAATTCATCACCAGCTAATACTATCTCCATATCACCAAATTTATATGTAAGTTCAAAATCTTTATACTCATTAAGTTTATCTACGCAATCAATAACCTTTTCGTCTTCCTTAGTATATTCTGGTTTCTTGTAACAATCTGCCTCATCTAATACCAACTCAGCTTTGCAGTTTACTAGGCTGTCCCGTATAGCTTTATCAAGATTTTCCTTTATTATAGTATCTCCCTCTACTTCAGGAATTATTACAAATTCACCATCTTCATACTTAAATGTCGGATTAACTGGGTTTTGCATATATAATGAGTTCATACAATCAAGAGAACGTATGGCATCTGCCAGCATATCCTCATCATATTCTGCTTTAGCCTCTATATCATAATTATAATTTTTAAATATACTTACTATCCATATAAAAGGATTTTGTTTTTTACACATAGCTTTAAAATCATCTGTAACTGTTATATCCATATTAGCATCTGCAGCATAAATGCTCTCAGTGCTGCCATCTATCTCCACTAAATCCAGCTTATATTCACTAGTCTTTGTATTAGCTTCATTTCTAACCTGCGATATTGATTTTAATGATGCATCCATACCATATATAGTTGTATTAAAATAAAAATGGTTAGAAAAGAATATTACTGATGCTATATAACAAACTGCTAATATACCTAATAAAGATAGTCCAAAGCCTTTCCAAAACTTACTATGATCTTTTTTCTCTTTTGGTGGTTTTTCTTTTTTAGACGTCTCTTTAGTTAAGGCCTTTCTCTCTTCTTCACTCATACCAGCCAATATACCCTCTGCCGGTATCCCTGGCTTAACCTCACGAGGTTTAACCTTCTCTTCTGGGTTAGGCTCTTCCTCTGGCTTTGCTTCTTCCTCTGGCTTTACTTCTTCCTCTAGCTTTGCTTCCTCTTCTGGCTTAGGCTCTTCCTCAGGCTTTGCTTCCTCCTCAGCTTTGATTTCTTCTACTTCCTCTGATTTATTTTCCTCTGATTTATTTTCTTCTGATTTATTTTCTTCTGATTTATTTTCTTCTGACTCAATCTCTTTCTTCTCATACA
>CAZOUU010000206.1:0-3252 GCA_964583045.1 uncultured Lachnospiraceae bacterium
GATTATGCGAAGGTATATTTGATAATGGATTAGATACATTGTTAACTATAGCTTTGTTTGCTGTTATCTTATCTGCTATTATAGCACTAGTTTTTGGCATGGATATGTTACTTAGGTGGCGTAATATTAAACCACAATGCCGTTATATCGTCACTGTAGTAGTAGGAATAGTATTATATGTATGCCTTAGCTATCCTTTTTCTAATAAGGTATATGCAGGAATTGTTGCATTTGTAATTATGATAGTAGAGTATATGTTTACATTTGCCTTAGAAAAGATATGTATAGCACATAGTAATAAAGCTCTTTATAAGCTATTATTGGGAATTGGAATTATGGTAAATATATGTGTGATTACATTTTTTATAATGCCAGGTAGTAGTAAAGAATATGATAGATACATGAAGGGTATATATGAAGTAGATAATGAGGAAGAACTGTTATCTCTTGCTGAAAGTAGAAAATATGATATAGAAGAATTAGAGTATGGAATAGATAAGGATATAGATGCAGATAGTGTTAATCTATCTAATTTTATATCTGATTATAAAGGCGTAAAAAAGATAATTAGAGACATATATTTTAATTACAGTATAGATAATATACCTCTTGCAGGTAAAATATGGTACCCACAGATAGAAGGAAGATGCCCAGTTATATTTATAATTCATGGTAATCATACTGCTGCTACTAAGTCCTACTTGGGTTATGATTATATAGGTGAATATTTGGCTGAAAATGGATATATAGTAGTGTCAGTGGATGAGAGATTTTGTAATAATTATATAGATGGTGGACTAACAGGAGAAAATGATGCCAGAGCTGTATTATTGCTGGAAAATGTAAGACAGGTATTAGAATGGAATGAAGAAGAAAATAATCCTTTATATCATAGAATAGATGAGGAAAATATAGGACTTGTAGGACATTCTAGAGGTGGAGAAGCAGTAGCCCTAGCGGCATTATTTAATAAGCTAGAGGTATATCCAGACGGAGGAACTATACCTTTAAATTATAACTTTAATATAAACACAATATGTGCTATTGCGCCTACAGCTGACCAATACATGCCTGCTGATCAATCAGTAGAATTAGCGGATGTAAACTATTTTTTGGTACAGGGCGGAATGGATGAAGATGTAGTATCCTTTTATGGATTGCAGACCTATGAGGATGTAAGCTTTAGTGAGGATAGTGAATGTGTAAAAGCTTATATGTATATTAACAATGCTAATCATGGGCAGTTTAATGAACTATGGGGAAGATATGATACTTCAAAACCTATGTCTTATTTTTTGAATATTAAACCCATTATGGAAGAAGAAAAACAACAAGCGATACTAAAGCATTACCTTAAAACCTGTTTTGATGTAACATTAAAAAAAGATGTTACAGATATAGGGTATATAAAGGATAGTAGTAATTATGAGGAAAATGAAGGCGTTCTTGTAGTGCAGGATTATGAACTAGGATACCATAAAACTCTTTGTGATTTTGAAGAGGATGTGGATTTAACTACAGGCAGTAATGAGGCAGTGATTATATCTGTCCAGGATATGAATCTATGGAAAGAAGAGACGCAAAATTATGATATCACTGGTGGGGATATAGATAATCAGGTAGTTAAATTAGGATGGGATATAGGTAGTAAATCACAGTACAGATTGTATCTGAATGATGCCATAGATATAAGCAGAGATTTTTCCTTTGATATAATGGATGTAGATGATGAAGCTGTAGAAGATGGAGCATATAATCTTCTTAGTGGCAAGGTTATATTTAAGGACATATATGGTGAAGAAAGTGAAGTGGATATGTTACAGGCCAGCATTATATATCCTCCGATTCCAGTGGCGGTATCTAAGTTGGATTCAGTTATAGGAAAATGGAATTATAAACATATAATGACAGGTGTTACTATAGATACAGATATGATAAAGGAAAGTAATTCTAAGATAGACCTTGAAAATATAGATGAAATCGTATTTGATTTTTCAAATGTAGAATCGGGTAAAGTTATAATAGATTCTATTAAGTATAAATAATATTATATATGTAGAAATCATATATATTTGATAAAAATCGTATTGATATGATATAAGTATGATCTTGATTAGAGTAGAATAAGAGCAATACATATAAGGAGGCCGAATATATGCTTGAAATGCTTATTCCTATAATAGCATTAATGTTAACAGGTGTGTTATTTAAAAAGATAAATTTTATATCAGATAAAGCAGTAGCAGGAATAAAGAAAGTACTAGTTAATGTATGCTTGCCAGTACTTATATTCAATGTATTAGGAACAGCAAAATTCACCAGAGATTCTATTATATTGTTTGCTATATCTGCTATAACACATATTAGTGTGTTCATTCTTGGCTTTCTCATAATAAAATTTATGAGAGCAGATTATAAGAAGTATATTCCGTTTTTTATTATAGGCTTTGAAGGTGGAATGATGGGCTATGCTCTTATGAGCACATTAGTGAGCGAGAGCAATTTAAAGTATCTTGCAACTATGGATTTAGCAGGTGCATTATTTAGTTTTACTATATGGGTTACTTTACTTGGAAGGTTAAATAGTGAGGCTAAAACTAAAAAAGAAACTATAATGAGTATGGTAAAATCTCCTACGCTTGTTGCTGCAGTAACAGGTCTTATAGCAGGGTTAACAGGATTAGGGAATATGCTTGTTGGATCGCCAGCAGGTAATATATACGAGAGATGTATAGAATATTTTACAGCTCCTATGACACCTATGATTCTTATATGCCTAGGCTATGGATTATCATTTTCAAAAGATGTTATATTGGATGCAATAAGATTAATAACTATTAGAATTGTAATTATAGGAATAGTGGCAGGAATATTAGTGTTTTCTCTAACCAGATTTATAGATATGACTCCGGTAATAGGAAAGTCAATCGCTATGTTCTTCTTCCTACCTCCTAGCTTCCTGCTATCAGTATATATAGAAGATAAGAAAACCCTTAGGATAGTGTCTTGTGCATTGTCTATCTACATATTAATTACTCTAATAGCCTATGCTGTGGTAGGTATATTATAAAGGGGTGAAACTATCATCATTAGGTCTTTGTTAAGTCACAGGCAGTTATAGCTACATAGTCTATAAGGTCGTTAGGCTCTATAATTATCTGTGTCCCTCTAATGCCACCGCTTATAGCTATTTTGTCAAATAGTATAGCGGTTTCGTCTATGTAGGTAGGGAATTTCTTTTTCATTCCTATA
>CAZOUU010000207.1:0-3204 GCA_964583045.1 uncultured Lachnospiraceae bacterium
GGCAATGATCTGACCAATAAGTATCCAGAACACGAATCTCTGTCATAGATGGATCTCTATGTTCTTCATTCTTAAAATAATTCTGTATGTGTAGGAAGTCTTTAAATGTCATAGCAAGACCTAGTGATGAATATAACTCCTCAAGCTTATCCTCTGGCATATCCTTAAAGCCATCAAATACTATAACATCCTTAGGTTCTTCAAATTCTGTAACTAATGTATCTGGTATATCACTTCCAGCTACTCTTGAGTCTACTGGATTAACGCAATAAGATATAATGCTCTCTTGTTCAGACATCGTAATATCACCTGATATAACATAAGTAGTAGCAGTCTTTATAATAGGTTCTTCGTCTTCTTTTAATAATTTAACACATTGCTCAGCAGAATCTGCTCTCTGATCAAACTGTCCCGGAAGATATTCTACGCTAAAAGTAAAATCTCTCTCTTTTAATGGGAAATATTCCTCATATACAAAGTCTACTGGTGGCTCACAAAATACAGTCTTAATAGCCTTGTTATATATCTCCTCTGATAGATTTTCAATATCATATCTGATAAGAACTCGTACATCAGAAATCTCTATATCCAAGTAACTTTTGATTTCTTCAAGTAGCTCCTTTGCCTTAACGGCATAATCCGCTTTTTTCTCCACATAAACTCGTTTTACTTTGCTCATATTGACCTCCAAATTTTTCTTAAAGTAAATATACATACATACTATAAACTACATTATAGCTTAAGTCAATCCAACTTTCGCTCTAAAATGCAACCATATTTTCATATTTTTTGTGCTATTTTTGTAGGCTCTATCATAATACTATCTCCTAACAGTTTAATCCGTAGAAAATGGCACCCTGTAAAGAGTGCCATCTTCTAGTTAATAACCCACCCTGTTATCCAAGATGGATACTATATAACCTACAATATCTTACTTATAATTGCCTTTAATCCGTCTGGCTCAAATGGCTTAGATACAAACTCACTTGCCCCATTTTGTACCGCTTCTACCATCTTACTCTTTTGTCCGGCAGCGGTAACCATAACTACCTTTGCATCAGGAAAATCACCTTTTATCTTCTTAAGGGCTTCTATTCCATCTAATACTGGCATAGTTATATCTAATGTAACTATGTCCGGTTTTAAATTACTATACATATCATACCCCTCAAGACCATTAGTTGCTTCTCCTACAACCTCGTGTCCTGCTGATTCCAATAATCCACGTAATATTTTTCTTGATGTTCTAGAATCATCTACTACTAATATCTTAGCCATACCCATTCAACCTCTCTCTACTATATAATAATATTATTAATTAATCATCCACTTTGATTCTACGCAAATGATAAGATCTAAGCTCTTACCTGCTATACTAAATGGTATTCTATACATAGAGCCTTCTGAATGTATAGTAGTTGCCTGTCCATACATAACTGGTGGTAACATATCTAGCTCTACATCCTCCATACTTAACTTAGTTGCAAATAAACCATTGTTACAATTAAGGAACTCACAAACAGCATCTAATGTATCTTCATCTACATCATCAAACAGCTCTCCTGCATAAGCTTCAGCTACACATTTAAGTCCTTTACCATCACCTGTAAATCCGGTAAATATCTTAAACTCGCCTTCCAATTCCTGACTAGATATATACTGTCCAGTGTATTCATTAAGTCTTTGTACCCTCTCTACTCTTACATTGCTATCTATAAATCTAACAAGATTTCTAGCTGTTAATGCTATGTAATCCTTAATAACAGGAATAAGTGTTGGCTCCTTAGTAAATACAGGAACTATCTTATCTATATCACTGCTCTTAATAGCATCTAAATCTAATGCAGTAAATCTCTCTGCTTTCTTATATGCATTAATCTCCTTTTGAATCTCCTCTAAAGACATAATATCCTTTTCAGTAAGGGACTGAACAAATAACAAGTATGCATCACCTTGTTTCTTAAGTAAATTCTCTACCTGCTCATCAGTAAGATAACCCTTCTCTACAGCTATATCACCAAATCTCTTATCCATAACCTGTTGTAATTGGTTAACCTCATCAGCTTGTACCGTAGTCATCAGACCAGTCTCTACAGCTAATAAACCCATCTTAACTCTAGCCGTTTTATTCTCAAGAATAATCTCTTCATACTGTGCTGCTGTAATTATCCCTTTGTCTTGAAGATATTTTCCAAAATATATACCAAACATAATACTCCTCCTAAACTTTATTTTACTCCTTACCGTTATTGTCTATTATACATAAATTTGACATAAAAATCAATAAACTATTAGCAATATACACAAATTTATTCATATTTCTTCTTTATTTAAAAAGGTTACATATTTAATTGAATTTTCATCCACTTTTGTGTATAATTATGTTAACTAATTTCACAAGAAAGGATATAATATGTCCATCAAAAAATCTTTACAAACCTACATATTATTGCTAGCTATAATACCAGTTACTGTAGTTACAATTATTATATATATAATCGCATCAAATAAATATAATGCACTTAATCATCAGACTGTTAAGACTAATTCCTTTAATAATGAAGAAGGATTTATTGCTCAGCTCGATTCACAGATTATAGAGACAGAATCCGTTGCTAACCTTAATGACATAAAGAGCTATTTACTAGATAAGATTAATAACTCAGATATAAATCTACGAGCTGCTTCTAGCTACTATGATGATGTAAAGCAGAACTTAGAAGCTACCAGCAATAATTACAATGACTCCATTAATTACTATTTATATGATATAGATGGATATCTGGTTGGTTCTTCAGATTCTAATGCAACTGGTGATTGGAACGAATATATGACTACTTCGGTGGATTCCTATATAAAGAGCGACGTTATTTCTAATGCTGCCATTAGCAATTCACCTAAGAGTATCGATATAATTACTCCTGTTATTGTAAAAGGTGAGACTATTGGTCTATTGCGTGCAAATATCAGCATCACCTACTTTGGTTCTTTTGTATCGGAAAGCAATGGAAACTACATACTAGATTCTAATGGTGAGTTTCTATTTGATATGGATACTCTTATCGATGGGGATCCACATATAGTAGCTGCCTCTCAGAATGCACTTTCTAATTATTCTGAGGAAGATGAGAGTTCTAGAAATGGTACCTTAGAAGTAGATTCCAGTGACAAGTATACTATCTATGGCTTTTGTGTAATTCCTGA
>CAZOUU010000208.1:0-3200 GCA_964583045.1 uncultured Lachnospiraceae bacterium
TTATTTTATGCTATACTTTATTTTACTAAATTCGGCAAGGAAAGTACAATGAATAAAAATAAATTATTTAGAGAGAAAAACAAGCAAGATTTTATCTACGGAGTCAGACGAGGACTTCCTATAGCACTTGGCTATATACCAGTATCCTTTACCTTCGGCATTATGGCGGTAAATGGCGGTTTATCTCCACTTATGGCTACCTTTATATCCTTAAGCAATTTAACCTCAGCTGGACAATTTGCAGGAACCAGACTTATCATAGAGCAAGGTACTTATCTAGAAATAGCTATAACTACCTTTGTTATAAATATCAGATATATGCTTATGTCTCTGTCCATATCACAGCGTCTAAAACCAGGTATAGGTACTTTTAAGCGCCTTGTCTTTAGTTTTGGAATAACTGATGAGACCTTTGCTATAGCCTCTTTGGAACAAGATAAGATAAGTGAATATTATATGTACGGTTTAATATCTACTCCTATAATTGGTTGGAGTATGGGTACTGCACTAGGTGCATTTTTATCCACCTTATTACCCGCATATATAGTAAGCATTATGGGCATTGGTCTATATGCTATGTTTATTGCACTAATAGTTAATCCTTCTAGAGAAAATAAAAATGTATTATTTACCGTTATTATATCCATCTTGCTATCTTGCTTTATAAAATATGTTCCTGTATTTGCTACTCTTTCTAGTGGTTTCAGAGTGATTATAGCTGCTATCTTAGCTTCTGCTATAGCCGCCTTTGTATATCCCGTTAATAAGGAGGTGGCTTAGTATGAAGGTACTTACTGCAGTCTTAATTATGGCATTAGTTACATATATACCTAGAGCCTTGCCTGTTACCTTATTTACAAAGGAGATTAAGTCCAGATATATTAACTCCTTTTTATATTACATACCTTATGCAGTATTATCAGCCCTTACATTTCCTGATATATTTACTTCTACAGGTAACTTTCTTACTTCCCTTGTGGGTACTGTAACTGCACTTATATTAGGTTTTTTCAAGCAGAGCCTTGTAGTCGTTGCTCTAGGAGCTGTATTTTCTGCTTTAGCCTGTCAATTAATAGTTAACTTTTTATAGGAGGACTTATGGACAATAGATTTTCAAGAACAGGGTTGTTATTAGGAACAGATAAATTAGACCGACTTACCTCTTCTCATATAGCTATATTTGGAGTAGGTGGTGTGGGTGGCTATGTAGCTGAAGCATTGGCACGCTCTGGTGTAGGCACTCTTGATATCATAGACAAAGATGTGATTGATATAACTAACATAAATCGACAGATTATAGCCACTACTTCTACTATAGGCAGACCCAAAGTAGAGGTGCTTAAGGAACGTATCCTAGACATTAATCCTGCTGCCACTGTAAATACATATACTTGCTTTTATCTTCCAGCTAATTCTAAGGATTTTGATTTTAATACCTATGATTATATCATAGATGCTGTAGATACAGTTACCGCTAAGATAGAACTTATTGTAAATGCACACAACACCCATACGCCTATAATAAGCAGTATGGGTGCTGGTAACAAATTAGATCCTACAGCCTTTGAAGTGACTGATGTATATAATACTTCTGTATGTCCCTTAGCTAAAATAATGCGCCGAGAGCTTAAAAAGCGTAACATTCCTTCACTAAAGGTAGTCTATTCTAAAGAAGACCCTATAAAAAATGGTCTCCTCGAGAACGGTAAAGCCACTCCTGGAAGTATAGCCTTTGTTCCCTCAGTAGTAGGTCTTATAATCGCCAGTGAGGTAATAAAAGCTATAATCAAATAATTATAATACCTTTGATATGGCTTTTCTCCAACCCTTTAGCAGCTCCTCACGTACCTGACTGGTAATAGTTGGTTTAAACACATTTGTTATATGATTATTCTTTATAATCTCTTGTTCGTCCTTTATAAAGCCTACTCCTAGTCCTGCTAAATATGCTGCACCTAAGGCAGTAGTCTCTATACATTCTGGTCTATATACATTAGCTCCTAATACATCTGATTGAAATTGCATAAGAAAGTTATTAGCCGATGCTCCACCATCTACCTTTAGATTAGTTACCTCCATACCCCCGTCCTTTTTCATAACCTCTATTAGTTCATACACCTGATAGGCCACAGCCTCTAACGTTGCTCTTACTATGTGGTTCTTATTAGTTCCTCTAGTAATTCCTGTTATAATTCCCCTTGCTTCTTGATTCCAATATGGTGCTCCTAGTCCTGTAAATGCAGGAACCACATATACTCCTGCTGTATTTTCTACCTGACAAGCTAGTTCCTCACTCTTAGCAGCATCCTTAATAATACCCAATTCATCTCTTAACCATTGTATAGCTGCTCCCGCTACAAACACACTACCTTCTAACGCATATTTAATTTCTCCTTCTTTGCTAGCAGCTATAGTAGTAATCAATCCATTATTACTCTCTACCGCTTTACTTCCTGTATTCATAAGTAAAAAACAACCTGTTCCATATGTATTTTTTACATCCCCTGCATCAAAACAGCATTGTCCAAACAAAGCTGCCTGTTGGTCTCCTGCTACACCCGCTATAGGTATATCTCCACCTAACAGATTAGCCTCTGCATAGCCATATACATAACTAGAAGGATGAACCGTAGGCATCATAGCTATAGGTATATCAAAATAATCTAACAGCTCTTTATCCCATTCTAGAGAATGTATGTTATATAGCATAGTTCTAGAAGCATTTGTATAGTCTGTCTTATGAAGCTTTCCATTACTTAATTGCCACATAATCCAGGTGTCTACTGTACCAAATAGTAGTTCGCCCTTACTTGCTCTTTCTCTAGCTCCTTCCACATGGTCTAATATCCATACTATCTTAGTTGCCGAAAAATATGCATCTGGTATAAGGCCTGTCTTCTTCATAACTATGTCCTTCATACCTTCCGCTACTAGCTTATCTATTCTGTCCGAGGTCCTTCTACATTGCCACACTATAGCATTATATACAGGTCTACCTGTCTTCTTATCCCATACTATAGTGGTCTCTCGCTGATTAGTTATGCCAATGGCTACTACATCTTCAGCCTTAGCACCTATCTTACTCATAGCCTCGGTTATAACACTAAGCTGGCTAGACCATATATCCATAGGGTCATGTTCTACCCATGATGCCTTAGGATATATCTGTTTATATTCCTTTTGTGCTACACTGCATATCT
>CAZOUU010000209.1:0-3138 GCA_964583045.1 uncultured Lachnospiraceae bacterium
CTCTAACCTTTTCTATCTCAGTTTTTAAATCTATAGCTTTATTAGATATATCCAAGGAATTAGCTTTGGATAATATAGTATTAGCCTCACGATTCATCTCCTGTGCTATGAAATCAAGCTTGCGGCCTACGCTGCCACCTTTATTAAGGATATCCTTAGTACTCTCTATGTGACTTCTAAGTCTTACGGTCTCTTCGTCTACGCATATCTTATCAGCATATATAGTTACCTCAGTAGCTATTCTGCTATCATCTAAGCTAGCACCCTCTAATAAATCTCTTACCTTTGCCTCTAATTTATCTCTATACTCTTTTACTAACTCTGGAGATCTTTCCTCTATATAATCCACATAAGAAATCATATCATCTAATTTAGATAGCATATCCTTCTTAAGATTCTCACCCTCTGTAATACGGGATTCCACAAAAGCTTCTATCGCTTTATCTAGCACTTCCTCTATAAGCTTCCATAGCTTCTCTTCATCTATAGTCTGCTCTTCTAACGTAAATACCTCTGGAAATCTTGCTAAAGCAACTGGTTTTACATCATTAGTCAAATTAAATCTTGTTGCCATCTCATCTAAATATCCCATATACTCTGAAGCGATTATCTCATTATATTTAACACATACGTTGCTCTCGGTATAATCTTCATATGTAACAAATACATCAACCTTACCCCTATCTATATATTTTTTTAAATGGTTACGCATAGCCGCTTCAAAGAAGCTTAATTTCTTAGGTATTTTAATAATAATATCTGAATACCTATGATTTACTGCCTTCATTTCTATAACTAATTTGCGTTCCTTATCAGCATACTCATATCGCCCAAAGCCTGTCATACTTTTTATCAAAAGTTTCACCCACTTTTATATATTTTGTAACTAATCTATTATACACTTTTTACATCTTTTTGTCTATATGCCCAAAACTTGTTAAGAACAAAATTAATAGGAATACTAAATACCATATTAAATAAGGGTGCCATATATGTACCTAAAGCTGCAGCTCCTATAACTAATCCCATGGAACCTAATAGGTCTACTAACCAGCCTAAATAATTACCTATATGAATTACATCTATCCATACAAAAGACATAATATTACATAGTATAAGTCCTGTAACCCCATAAGACATATAGGTCTTTACTAATGTCTTCCACCATACTCTCTTCTCACCATTCTTGTCTTCCTTAAAAACGAATCGGTTACTAAGTAGAAATGCTGTGAAAACACTTATAATAAAGCTTAATATATTTCCACTAAAATATACGATCTTATCCGTCTCCGTAAAATTCATCATATGAGACATAGTATATATGGTTATAGTATTTACCACATAGGATACTAATGTATTACATACACCTACCATACAAAACTTTATAAACTGTATAAATGCCTCTTTCTTTTTACCCTCAGACGCCTCTATATTATCAATAGCTACTACTTCTGCCTCAATATCCATATCTATATAATCTCCTCAATACCTGTAATATCCGGTGCTATATTCATAGAATAATTAGTATGATATATAACATATCCAGGATTTGCCTTAGGTGGTTTCTTAAGATTGCTTCTTCTAGTATAATCTATCTCAACTTTGGGAGCTTCATTACCGCTACTATAAAAAGCAGCTAATCTAGCAGCCTCCTCATAAGTAGCATCTGGCAGCTCCTTAGCTCCCTCTACCTTTACTATAACATGGGAACCTGGCATACTCTTAGCATGAAACCACATATCATTGCCATTAGCTATTTTAAAGGTTAACTCATCATTTTGCAAGTTGTTCTTTCCTACATACATATGGAATCCATCTGAAGAAATATAATGAAAGGGTTTACTCTTTCCTATAGTACGTTTTTTCTTACCTGTATATTTCCCTTTTATATGTCCTGTCTCAATAAGCTCTTCCTTTATCTGAGCCAAATCATTCTCTGATAAAGCAATATCCAGATTATGTTTTACAGATAATAAATAATCAAGCTCCTCCTTAGTCTCTACCGTCAACAATGACAAAGCCTCCTCGGTTCTCTTTAGCTTATTATATTTTTCAAAGTACCTTTGTCCATTTTCCATAGGAGTCTTGGTATTATCAATAGGTATCTTAACTTCTTCGCCATTATAATAATTAGTAGCTATTAACACCTTAGCTTCTGGGGACAAGCTATATCCATAGGTATTAATCAACTCTCCATACACCTTAAATTTGTCTCTATTTTCTGTATCCTTCATCTGTTTTAGCTGAAGCTCATATTTCTTGGTGCTTCTCTCTATAGCAGTTGATACTACCTTACGTAAATCCACAGATTTTTGTCTTATTCTCGTAACCTGTTCCTTGCGCTGATAATAGGTAGCTAACACTGTTGATACATCATCATATACCTCTATATTCTTATCGCTATACATATCATACACTATACTGCCAAACTCTATAGGCGTATCTACATCAGAAACTATAGATGGAGTAAATCTATTACATCTAATATTCTCTACTAATTTAACAAATTGATTATATAGATTTTCTTTCTTGATTTCATCTATGCTGCTCGTTAAGGCATTTCCATCTATAGCCGCACGGTAGCAAAGCTCCTGCCCAATTACATTACTAAACCCTACAATGGACGTATATATAGCCTTACTAACAGCCGTATTCTTCTCTAAAATATTCTCCAAAAAATACTCTCTTGTAACCTCTATCGGCATAAGCTTATCATGAACAGGTGGAAATACATAGCTTCTACCTGGTAACACTTCTCTAACTGAACTAATCTGAGCCGATACATGTTTGATACTATCTATTATATTATTATCATCATCTGCAAATATGATGTTGCTGTGCTTGCCCATAAGCTCTATATATAAATGCTTTCTGCACAAATCTCCCATCTCATCTAAATGCTCTATATCTATAACCACTATTCTCTCTAGACCAACCTGATATATATTAGTTATTCTTCCATTACCTATATGTTTTCTAAGCAGCATAGCAAAATTTGGTGCTGTAGCTGGATTCTCCTTTACTGTCTTAGTAATATACATAAGTGGCAATGAAGGGCTGGCCGATATAAGTAGTCTATAATTTTCTCTATTATTTTTTATTATCAAATTAAGTTCATCGTTTTCTGGCTGGTATATC